>CANOHY010000047.1 GCA_947565915.1 uncultured Eggerthellaceae bacterium
ACGATCTGGTCCTTCGCCGCAGCCTCGGCCTTCTTGGCCAGCTCTGCCACCGTGCCGTACACGATGACCGCCGTCTGGCAGTGGTGCACGCAGGTGGGGAGCTTGCCCTCGGCCACGCGGTCGGCGCACAGGTCGCACAGGTGGGTGGGCATGGGCAGGTAGGTGTACTCCCACACCCCGTCGGATGCCTCCCACGGGCCGTCCTGCAGGATGCGGATGCCGAAGTCGCCCTCGGGCATGCCGTGCTCCATCTTGCAGGCGGTCACGCAGGCGTTGCAGCCGCAGCAGTACTCGTAGTCTATGAACAGTCCGTGCTCGCCTTTGGATTGTGCCATGTTATCAACCTCTCGATCTCGAGCGGGTCCGAGGGGTGGGCTCGGAAGGCATCCTCGCCCGCCCCTCGCGCCCGGCAGATTACCTAATCGCGCAAGGAGCGCTGGACGTGCGGCCTAGTAGCGGTACTGGTAGCAGGCCGGGTCGTCCAAGTCGATGGGCTTGGGAGCCTGGCGCTCGTGGTCCTTCCAGTAGTCCTCCACGTCGAAGAAGCCCTCCGGCTCGTAGTCGGGGGTCCAGCCGTCGTAGAAGCTGGGCTTGTCGGAGACGTGCGTCTTGCCATGGGTGTAGCCGGTGGTGCACACCTGGTAGGAGGGCTGGTCCTCGGGGGCGGAGTTCTCCGGGGTGCACTTGTAGATGGTGCACATGCCGCACTTGATCGGCGCGCCGTAGCCGTTGGTGCCGTTCTCGCACTGCGGGATGAGGTTGTTGGGGTTGCAGTCGAACACGCCGAACAGCGAGGGCTCCGCGGCCTCCTGCTCGGGGAACCACCAGCCGTGCTCGGTGGAGATCACGCGGGGGTCGAGCGAGGGGTTGAGGCGCGCCTGCTGGCGCATCTTGCCCATCTGGTTCTCGATCCACACCCAGTCGCCGTCGATGATGCCGTGCTTGGCGGCGGTGTCGGGGTGGATGTCGAAGCGGGGCCAGGGGTGCAGCTGGCGGGAGATGGTCTCGGGCTGGCGCCACTCGGAGTGGAAGAACTCGTAGGAGCGCTTGCCGGTGGTCAGGATGTAGGGGTACTTCTCGGCGAGCTCGGGGGTGGCGACCGGCGATGTGGGCGGCTCCTGGTAGTAGGGCAGCGGGTCGTCGCCGAAGGAGGCGAACAGCGTGCAGTACAGCTCGTAGCGGCCCGTGGGCGTCATGAAGCCGGGCTGGCCGTCGGGGCGAAGCATGCCCTTCTCGAACTTGCGGTAGTTGTAGTGGTGGTACCACATGCCATGGTACTTCTGTTCCACGATGTCCATCGTCATCTGGCTGCCGTCGTCGTCCAGCACGCCGTCGCGCTCGAGGCGCCAGTTCATGTAGGAGCGGTCGTCCACCACGTAGTCGGGCCATGCCTCGGGATGGATGCGGTGCCCCAGCTCGATCATGATGGTCTCGTCGGACTTGGCCTCGCCCTTCGGCTCGCCGGCCTTGGTGAGGGTGCGCAGCGGGTCGAACCACACGCGGATGCAGTCGCGCTCGTGGCTCATGGCGCAGGGGATCACCAGGTCTGCGAAGGCCACGGCGGTCGGCGTGATGAAGAGGTCCTGCACCACCACGAAGTCGATGGTCTTGAGAGCGCGGTAGAGGCGCGGGGCGTCCTGGCCCATGTTGGCGATGGGGTTGGCCGACTCGATCCAGAGCATCTTCACGGGGTGGGGCTGCTCGGTCTCGATGGCCTGCAGGATGGAGTCTGCCTGAGAGGAGGCGCTGAAGCCGTACTGCTTCAGCGGGTAGCGCTTCACGCCCAGGCGGTTCTCCGCCATGCCCGTGCCTTCCACTTCCCAGATGCCGGAGTTGTAGCCGAACTCCAGGTTAGCGGCCTGGTCGATCAGCACGTTGCCGCCGGGAACGTCGATGTTGCCGGTGATGCCCACCAGGCACGCGATGGCGTGCGCCGTGATCACGCCGATCTTGGCCATGTCCACGGCCAGGCCCCACTGCACGACGGCCGGCTTCGCGGTGGCGTAGCGGCGGGCGGCAGCCACGACCTGCTCCTCGGGGATCCAGGTGATCTCGGCCACCTTGGCGGGCGGGTACTCCTGCACGCGCTCGGCCAGCTGCTCGAAGCCGTAGCACCACTTCTCCACGAACTCGTGGTCGTAGAGGTCCTCGTTGATGATGACGTTCATCATGCCAAGGGCCAGCGCCGCGTCGGTGCCGGGGCGCAGGCGAAGCCACATCTCGGAGCGGGCGGCCATCCAGGTGAGCTGCGGGTCGATGGTGATGAGCTTGGTGCCCCTCTTCATGGCCTCGGTGATCCAGTGCCCCTGGAAGGCGTCGGAGTTGTTGATCATGGAGTTGGTGCCCCAGACCACGCAAACCTCGGGGATCTGGTACTCGGGGTCGGCCTCGAAGCGGCGGGCGCGGAACTGGGAGAAGTCAGCCACCCACTGGTTGCCCATGATCACGTAGCAGAGAGCCGTGCGCGGCAGCATGCAGCTGTCGCCGGACAGGAAGCACAGCGTGAGGTCGGCGCCGCGGAAGTTGGCGTACTGGTTGTGCGCGATGGCCTGGGAGACGTTGCGGCCGGTGCCGATCATCGACACGATGCACTCGGGGCCGTAGTTCTTCTGGATGTCGCGGACCTTCTCGACGATCATGTCGTAGGCCTCGTCCCAGCTGATGCGCTGCCACTTGCCCTCGCCGCGCTCGCCGGCGCGCTTGACGGGGTAGGTGAGGCGGCGGGGGTTGTTGGTCATCTGGGGAAGCTCCAGGCAGCGCATGCACAAACGGCCGCCGGTGTAGGGGTTGTTAGGGTCGCCCTCGGTCTTCACCAGGTTGCCCTCGTCGTCGGTGTAGAAGATGATGCCGCAGGACTGGTGGCAGCCCGGGCCCGACCACATGACGGTGCGGGTGGCGTTGAGGTCGCCTTCCTTCCAGCGCGTCTCGAAGGGGTACTTGTCGAAGTCGTAGCGGTTGTTGTAGTCGACGCCGTAGGCGATGCCCTTGCTGCGGACGGAATCGCCGATCTGGTCGTCGGCCTCGGTCGTTTGGATCAGATAGTTAGAGCTGTTCATCGCGACGCCATCGGGTGCGTCCTGGATGTACTTTTCACTAGCCATGCTCTGATCTCCTTCCCTTTCTTTTCGGACTGATACCTCTGTCGCTATTCTAGGGAGCGAAAAATGGCCGAAATGAGGCAGCGCTGACGAAAACCTGATCGAATATTTGTGCAGCTGCACATACACAGAGCTGGGAGCGGCGTCAGAATTTGCTCCAGCGGTTATCATGTTCGAAACGACGCAACAGCTCGGGAAAGGGGCTTGACCCTATGGGCGAAACCACTAGCAGGCCATTTGCGATACCCGAGCTTGACCACTTGCCCACTATCACCATGAGCATGATGCTCGAGCAGCTCGAGTGCTTCAACGTGGTGGCGGCTCCCGTAGCGTCGCGCCGCGTGTTCCGCTGGTTCGAGTCGCCCTTCATAGCTGCGGCAACGCGTCCCGAAGGGCTTCGCAGCGGGCAGACCCTCCATATCTGCCGCGCTTCCGACGCGCACGAGGCGCTCCAGACCGACTCCAACCTCTTTGCCTGCCTGGTGCTGGCGCCCGACGAGGAGCTTCCCTCCTGGACCGCTGACTTCACCGACCGTTTGGTGGTGGTGCAGCCAGCCGATAGCTTCATGTACTTGGTGTACATGGTGCAGTGCTACTTCATGAACATGGCGCTTTGGGAGAGCAAGCTCGACCACTTCGCCACGCAGCCCGACGGCTTGCAGCTGCTGTTCGAGAGCAGCCAATCGATGCTCGGCGAGTTTGCGCTGTGCTACGACGCCGCTGATCAGGTGCTGGCCTACACGCCCGATATCGAAGCACCCACGAAAGCACTGCAGATGGCCGTGAAATCGAGCCATTACTCGCCTGAACCCGGCCGTTCCAGCAAAAGCACCAACAACTTGAGGGTCGACCACCGCCAAACCAAGCGCGCCGTGGTAGTGGACGGCCTGCGCTTCGCCACTGTGCTCGTGCAAGCGCGTGAACCCCTTAGCCAAGGGAAGCTCGATATGCTGGACATGTTGTGCAAGCGCATCGACCTCGCATGCAAGACGCTTTGGCACGACCAGGTAAAATCCACCAATCCGTACCATTTCTTCTTCTCGCGGCTTATCGAGGGCGCGCCTTGCAGTCGCGACGATATCGACGAGCAGCTGGGCGCCATCGGCATACCACCCCAGCATCAGCTGAAGCTTGTGCTCTTCGACATCGCTGCTGGCAAGAAGCCTGCTCCCCTGCTCGCCGAGCTGGCACCTGCAGTAAAGCGCATCAACCATGGCGATTGCTACTATTTCGCTTATCAGGGATACCTTTGCCTGCTGTGCTATGCGGTTGCCGGCGACAGCCAGCTTTCCGACAAGAAGACGACCGAGGATGTGAGGCGCTACATCGCCGAACCCTACCACATACCCGCCAGCGCCTCCATGATATTCGAGGACATCACGGACCTCGACCTAGCCTACAAGCAGGCCCTGATCGCACATAACCTGCGCGACATCGTGGAGGCTGAAGCCGCCAACTCTGCCGACTCGGCACGCACGCGCTCGGCAGACGATGCGCCTGAGCTGATGCCGTTCGAGGCGTGCGTAATCTACTACCTGGTGGGCGCGCGCAACAAGGACGATCGCTTCCTCGATTTCATCTTCTCGCATACGCTGATGCAGAAGATCAGCGAGGAAGACCGCCAGAATGGCACCAACAACCTGGAGATCTTCTGGGAGTACATATCGAGCGAGCGCAACGCATCGGTGGTGGCCGAGCGCATGCATATGCATCGCAACACCGTGCGCTACCGCATCGACAAGATCGAGCGCCGCTTCGATCTGGACCTCTCGTCCCAACAAGTGCGCGAGAAGATGATCATCGACTTCAAGGTGTTCTTCCTCATGCAGCAGCGCACCTCGCTCAAGCAGCTATTCGAATAGGACAGAAACAAGAGGTCAGTGAGATAAAGGGGTCAGGGCAAATTGCCCTGACCCCTTTATCTCACTATTTGCCCGCTCAGCTCATTTTAGTCGTTGGTGACGTCGCCGCTCCCCTGCAAGCGAATCGAATCGCCCAAGAACGTGGGCGCAGGTTGCACGGCTGCCGTGAAGAAATCCTTCACGCGCGCGAACACCTCGCGCACGTCGCGGCCCAGCTGCCCCGCATAATCTTCCCCCTCCGCACACACGCCGTAAGCATCGAGGCCCAAAGCTCGCGCAACATATAGGCTACGATAGAGGTGATAGCCTTGCGACACCACCACGATTCGCTGCGCCCCGAATACGTCACGTGCACGTCGCATGCTCTCGTAGGTGGAAAGCCCCGCGTGGTCCATGAACACATCGACCGATGGCACGCCTGCCTGGATGGCCCAATCCTTCATAGTTCCCACTTCGTTGTAGTTGTCTTGCGCATGATCGCCGCTCATCAGCAACTTGGGGGCTACCCCCGAAGCGAACAGGTCAACGCCTTCTTGCAAGCGATCGCGCAGCATAAGGCTAGGAGTGCCATCGGGTAGAACGCCGCAACCCAGCACGAGCACGCAATCCACGTCGTTCAGGTTGGCGGCCTCCTCGGGCGCAAGCAGGTAGCGACCGCCCACATCCTTCACGTAGGCGTTTATCGCAAGAACGGCAACGATGGCAACCACCACAAGGCCCACGAAGAGCTTGCCTATGAAGCGGATTGGATGCATGCGCGGATGTCTGCTCCTTGGAAGTCGTTATGCGTGCGAGTTTAAGCGCCTTTCGGTGCCCTTCATGGTAAGCCCGTGGGACTTCGCACATCGAAACTCCCAAAACTCCGCAGAACAGCTCCCTGCAATATGCGTTTCAAACTATTCGTGGTCACAAACTCGAGCAACGTGCAATTGCTGAAACGCACGATTGCAAGCTTCGAAATTCTAATCGAGCAACCCTGTAATTGCTTGCTAGTACGACTCCTGCGTCACGTGTTGCGCGCCATGTGCCCACGTAGTGCATCACTGTTTCATCGATGCCTAGTCTAGAACGCAGGTGAAATATGAAGAAGAACCCTTATAGGGTTCTTCTTCGATGATTACGCCGTTGCGTTTGGGTGCGAAGCTTTAGCCGAGCCGCACTGCTCGAAACTGCTGGGAACAAGGAGCTTCACCTTACTTGAGGATGGGATGAGCCGAAGCTTTCAACCTCCGCAGGGAGCAAAGCGACCGAGAAGCGAAAGCGTAGGCCCATCTCGTCATCCTCTCGAAAGACACAGTTCTCATCAAGAACGAGCGCTCGAATCATGGACCGCCCGACCCAAAAGGCTACATGCTCTCGGTGCGCAAGGCCTCCACGATGTTGTCGGCCTTGCAGCGATGCATGCCGTAAGCTATCGAAAGCATCATGGCCACCACGGTCATGAGCGCAGCGACTAGCGCATAGTTCCAAGGGAAAGCGAACCCTGGCCCTTCCATCGAAAGCGACACCATGTGCCAAAGCAGGTACGACACCCCAGCCGAGATGATGAAGCCCGGAATGAAGCCCGCGATGCCAAAGCTCAGGCATTCGTCGGCTATCATCGAGCGGAACTGCCGTCCCGACATGCCCACCGACCGCATCACCGCGAACTCGCGCTTGCGCAGGATGAGGCTGTTGGTCACGGTATTGAACACGTTCGCCATGGCGATGAGCGCCAGTATTACGGCGAACAGCAAGCAGAACACGTTCACCACCGTTACGATTGCCTGCATGTTGCGCGTCTCGCCTGCGTAGTCGAGCACATAGCACGAGAGGCCATTGATCGACTCCATGTTCGTGCGCAGCTCCTTGGCAACCTCATCGCTCGAGCCCGATACCACGTTGAAGTCGGCTGTGAGGGAAGGCGAGCCGATGGACATGTCGAAGGCGGGAAGCGCGCTGATCGGCAAGATGAACTGAACCATGCTGTCGCTCAGCGCAATGGGCGGCTTCAGCTGCGACACCACGCCAACATTCACATCCACTACATCGAGCGCCACGTTCGATGCGCCCGTCTCGGCAGCAACCATCCTGTCATCCGAGCCTGCGTAGTAGGGATCCATGCGCACAGGCATCTCGCGCCCGTCGTCGTCGAACATGCCATCGTATGCATACGTGAATCCCGTTATCTTGTGACCATCGAGCGTACCGCCATTGAGCACTTGCACGGTTCCCGTACCGCTTATCGCCTGCATCATGGTGTACTTGCCACCCGTGTTGCCATATGCATCGCCAATGGCAACAGCGCACAGCTCGCCCGCTTCCACCTGCGCGCTCAAATCACGACCAGATTCGCGCGCGAAGGCATTGAACTGAGCATCGGGCAGAAAGCAAAGGCGAGCGAACCCGGCTTTGCCCGCACCCACATCGAGGCCCATTACCGCATCGGCTCCCTCGAGCTCGTGCGCATCGCTTCCCAGCATGGATTCGGGCACGAACACCGGCTGCACGCTCACCAAGCCCCAGCCAAGCGCCTCGAGCCCTGGCGTGGCACGCGCCGTTTCGTAAGCCTCTTCGTAATAGCGCACGACCTCCTCTGGCGCGTTGGTGTCGTAGTACCTTGCGCCCCTCTGGCCCGAATCCGAAGCGATGAGCTCGATATCGCAACGGGCATCGTAGCTCGCAGCGCCTACCAGCTGCCCCAGGAACACGTTCAGCGAGCCAGCGGTCATGAGCAGCACGATGGCCAGCGCGAGCGAAACCGACGCCGCACGCCCCTTCGCCACGCCGCGCTTGCGGTTGATGACGGCCAGGCTCCCGCCGATGCCGAAGAGGCGCGCAACGAATCCGCGCTTGCGCCAGATGTGCCGATCGCTCGCGGCCTTCTCCGCTTCGCGCACGCCCTTCTTCGTGGCGCGCGTCGTCCCCACATTGCGCAACGTGTCGACGATGACTGCGCCCGACGCCTTCTTGGAGGGAATCCACACCGAGATGAGCACCGTGACCAGCGTGAGCACGGCCGCAATGGCCAATGCGTCGACGGCCACGGTCAGAGCGAACGGGATGTCGGACGTGCCGAGCACCGCCGCGATCTGGTCGCCGAGGAAATGGAAGGTGACGGCGCAACCGCCAAGCCCCACTACGAGGCCAAGGGGAATGCCAATGAGCGCGATGAGCAGGCCTTCCACCAGCACGGCGCGCCTCAGCTGGCGCCGCGATGCACCCACCGACGACAGCAGCGCGAATTGTCGCGTACGCTCGGCTACGGAAATGGCGAACGCATTATAGATAAGCGACACGCAGGCAACCACCACGACCGCAGCCAGCACACCGACAATACCATAGAACGTAACCCAGATGGAGCTCTGGCCGCGAATGCCCATGAAGCGCAAAAGCGACGTGTGCGGGGTGAGGTTCGCATCGGGAAACAGCTTCTCGACACGCTCGTCAAGCTGGTCGGCAGACTCGATGCCGCTGAGCGTCAGATAGATGCTGCTCATGCCCGCTGCCTCGGGATCGTCCACCGTGAACGCAGCGAGCCCAAGCGAGGTGACCGTTATGTGGGTGCGCGCGTCATAGAAGCCCACGACGCTATACGTGCGCTCGTGCACGTCCTCGAGCTTCTCGGAGAAGTACCCCTCGTCGTAGCGGGGATCAAGATAGGCAACCGAGGAATCGAGCAGCGCGCCTGGTTCGTAAGTCATAGCTACCCGCGCCTGTTCCGACATGCCTTCGTCATCGGATGCCTGGCTTCCCGATAGCTGCGCCTGCGCGTCTTTGACAGGAACAGCAACGCGCTGCCCTATCTCCACCGTGAAGGAGTCACCCAGCTGAGCATAGCCATGTCGCTTCCATATACTGGGAAGCATGATCTCACCTTCGGCTTGAGGCAACCTGCCTTCCGATGCCCGGAATGCGCAAAGCTGCTCGATGCTGCCCTTCTCCACGGAGAGGTTGAGCACGGGAAGATACTGGCCGAAGATGCTTCTCTGCACTTCAGTGAGCTCGCCGAAGCCGACATCGGTGAACGTGGCCATCTCGGTTACGTCTGCGGCGCGCGATGCGTGCTCGATGCGCTCGGCAAGCTGCGCGCCGTCGTTGCCGGGGCTTGCCTCTGCGAGCATCATCCAATTGCCCGCAAGAGTCGACTCGGTCTTGTACAAATAGCCCACAAGGGATGTGAACGTGGTCAGGATCGCTGTGCTCAGCGCGGCTGCCAGCGCAACGCCCGCTATGGTGACAAGCGTTCGCACGGCATTCGCGCGCAGCGACTTGACGGTGAATCGTGTCATGGCATTCATCGGCGCACCCTCTCGTCGCGCACGATGCGGCCATCTTCCACCGCGATGATGCGATCGGCCGCAAGGGCTATCTCCTCATCATGGGTGATGACAACCATGGTCTGGCCGTATTCGCGGTTCGAATCGCGCAGCAACTGCATGATGGCAGCGCTGTTGGCTGTGTCCAAATTGCCCGTAGGCTCGTCGGCAAGCACCACCGACGGCGCATTCATCAGCGCGCGCCCGATTGCTGCGCGTTGCTGCTGGCCGCCAGAAAGCTGACTGGGCAAATGCCCTTCGCGCCCCGTCAACCCCAAGCGCCGCAACAGCATGTCGAGGCGAACCTTGTTGATCGGGCGCCCATCGAGCGCCACGGGAAGCGTCATGTTCTCCACCACGTTCAAGACGGGCACCAGGTTGTAGAACTGGTAGATGAGCCCCACTTCGCGGCGGCGGAATACGGCCAGGGCCTCGTCGCTGCGGGCGTACACGTCTTGCCCGTTCAGCATGACGCGCCCCGATGTGGGCCGATCCACACCGCCCATCAAGTGCAACAAGGTGGATTTGCCCGAGCCCGACGAGCCCACTATGGCGACGAACTCGCCTTCGGCGATGCTGAGCGATACGTCGTCGAGAGCGATGGTTGCCGCCTCGCCTTCCCCGTACACCTTCGTAAGGTGCTCAACCGTCAAGATGTCCATCGATATGCCTCCTATCGGTTTCCTGATGAAACCATCCTGATGGGTGCCTCTAACTCGGCCATAACGCGCTCATTACAGAACCGTAATGAAAGGGGCGGGCCGTCACTAGCCACTTTCAGAACCACGGCTACCCCGTCCTCGAAAAGCATTCACTGGATGCTTTTCGAGGATGCGGTCGCCTGGCGTCGCGCCTATGAAGTGAAAATCGCTGCTCGCGATTTTCAACGTTTGCGCTCCGACGGTTCTTCAAAGGGCTAGCGACGGCACTGTTATGCCCCTCAAACCCTTCACCGGTTCTTATTACACAACGCATTTTGGGAACGACACGGTGAAACGGGCGCCCCCTTGCGGCCCGTTGGCGGCGCGGATGCTGCCGCCTTGCGCGGAGACGAGCGCCTGGGCCAGCGCCAGCCCGATGCCGAAACCCTGCTGCACCTGACTGGGGGCAGCTTCGCCCAACGCAATGCCCCCATTGCTCGCATGGCCTCCTCGATAGAATCTCTCGAAAACGTGAGGCAAGTCTTCCTCGGCAATGCCAGGGCCGGTATCGGTAACGGCAATCGTCGTGGCGAGGGCATCTTCCGTAACCACGACGGTGACCTTCCCGCCTTTCGGAGTATGCTCGAGGCAGTTCTTCAGGATGTTCTCGACCGCCTCGGCCGTCCAACCCTCGTCACCCTGGAAAATCGCCCGCTCATCGACGTCCCACACCAGCGCGACGTCGTGGATGTCGTAGGACATCTCAAGCGGCGCGAAGGCACGGCGCGCCATCGCTGCCGCATTCACCGGCTGACTCGCCGTTTGCAACGCTCCGGCATCAACCTTGGCGATCTTCATCAGCGCCGTCACGAGCCAGGAAACGCGCTCGATCATCGATTCGAGCTCGCGCACGAGCCGCTTTCGCTCGTGAGCCTCGTCAGCACGCTCGATGCTCGGAAGCATGAGGCCGACAGCCGTGAGCGGAGTGCGAATCTGATGCGAGATGTCGGCCAGCGCATCCGACAACGCATTGCGCTCAAGCGCGAGCTGGCTACTCGTTCGCTGCAGGCGAGCCACCATCTTCCCCAGCTCGTTGGCAAGCACGGCCACGTCGCCCTCGCGGTAGTTCGAGAAATCGAGGCGACGCCCGCTATGGAGCACCTCGTCGACCTCCTGGGCCAGCCGCACCACTTGGCGATGCCTCACCAGCGAAACCACGACGAAGAAGACAAGTGCTCCTGCGCCCACGCCGACTATCCAAAGCTTCGCATCCATGGGAGCAAGCAGCGTCACGACCAGCACGAACGCCGCAAGAAGCAAGCTCTGGCGAACGAGCGTGGCATAGGACCCCATGCTACATTCCCACCTTGTAGCCCATGCCGCGCACCGTCACGATGACCCGCGGCTCGGACGGGTCGTCTTCCACCTTCTCGCGCAGGCGCTTGATGTAGACGTTCAGCGCGTTGTCCGAAACGTACTCGCCCGCGCTGTCCCAAATGGCATCGCGGAGCATCTCGCGCGTGACCAGCTTGCCCTTGTGCTGCAAGAAGTACAGCAGAAGCCGGTACTCAAGTGCCGAGAGGAAAAGCTCCCGGCCAGCCTTCGTGGCCGTGCCCGCATTCACATCCAAGCGAATATCGCCCGCCGAAAGAGAGGTTTCCGCGCTGCCCGCACGCCGCAATGCCGTGCGCATGCGCGTGATGAGCTCGCGCGCACGAAAGGGTTTGGCGATGTAGTCGGCCGCGCCCATTTCCAGTCCGGCCACGGTGGAGTACTCGTCATCGGATGCCGTGAGGAAGATGACCGGCATGTGGGGAGCGGCGGCTTGCGCTGCGGCGCACACGGCAAACCCGTTTCCCTGCGCCAGGGTGACGTCCAGCAGCGCGATGTCGAACGTCTCGTTGCCGAGCCGCTCACAGGCGCCATCTTGCGTGCGCTCCGATGCGATCGAGAACCCTTCGGCTTCGAGCAGCTCCGATAGCGTGCGAACTATGTCCGCATCATCTTCGACTAGCAGCACTTTTATGGCAATCACCCCTTTGGTCGACCGAACTTCAGTAGAAGCTAATCTCGGATATCCCGCA
>CANOHY010000048.1 GCA_947565915.1 uncultured Eggerthellaceae bacterium
ACAATACTAAATTGCAGCCACGCCGGCAATCGCCTGACTGGTTCTGGTATCGAAAGATAAATAATATAGCTTTAGGTTGGGTTTCTATACTGCATCCAAAATGCAATACTAACTTTTTTGTGACAAAATAGTCCAATTTGTGGCCCCTTCATCAGTTGATGAGAATAAAAGAAAATCCTCTGAGTGCTAGATAATGAGATTTCCAAACCGGAGAGAGTTGATACACTTTTCTTGGAAGCAATTACTTGGCTCCTAGCTCAAGGTGCGCTGTGATGCCCTGAGCGGCGATTCTGCAGCCCACATGCGCAGGTGAAACACAGTTTCGCCGTAGCGCATGGGTGCGAAGCCAAGCGCGAAGGGCGTCATAAGCGACTCGAGCGAAGGGTTCAGAGAAGAGTCGCCGGCGGGCGCTGAAGGGGAGGATTTGCATGAGGTTGGTTTCGTGGAACGTGAACGGCCTGCGGGCCGCGCTGAAGAAGAACTTCATGGAGGTGCTGGAAGCCTTCGATGCCGACATCTTTGCCGTGCAGGAGACCAAGCTGCAGGAAGGGCAGGTGGAACTCGAGCTTCCGGGCTATCACGACTATTGGAGCTATGCGCAGAAGAAAGGCTATTCGGGAACGGCCGTTTTCAGCAAGCAGCCTGCACTTCGCGTGCTTCACGGCTTGGGCGACGATTATCTCGATCAAGAAGGGCGCATATGCGCGCTTGAGCTTCCCTTGTTCTGGTTCGTGAACGTATATACGCCGAACTCGCAAAACGAGCTTGCCCGCATCGATCACCGCATGCAGTGGGACGATGCATTCCGCGAGTTCTGCAAGGGGCTTGAAGCTGGCGTGCTGCCCGATGGCAGCGCTACGGAACCGAAGCCCGTGGTGATGTGCGGCGACTTCAACGTGGCGCATGAGGAGATAGACCTCAAGAACCCGGGACCCAACCGCGGAACGCCGGGCTTCTCGGATGAGGAGCGTGGCAAGTTCGGCCAATTGGTCGAAGCTGGCTTCATCGATACCTTCCGCTTGTTGCACCCCGACGAGACGGGCGCATATTCCTGGTGGAGCTATCGTTTCAACGCGCGTGCCAACAATGCCGGCTGGCGCATCGACTACTTCCTGGTAAGCGAGGAGCTTCGCAACAAGGTGGTGGGTGCCAGCATCATGGCCGACGTGATGGGGTCAGACCATTGCCCGGTTATGCTCACGCTGGATTGCGACGAGAATGCTAAGCTATAGCAGTCAGTTAGCTGACCTGGCAGAAGGAGTGAGTCAATGAAGTGCGTCATCTCCGTAATCGGCAAGGACACCACCGGCATCGTGGCCGAGATTGCCACCACGCTGCGCGAGTGCAGCGTGAACATCGACGACATCAGCCAAACGCTTTTGGGCGACATCTTCTCCATGACGATGATCGTTACGCTGAACCCCGAGGTAGCGAGCTTCAACACCGTGCAAGAGCAGCTTGCAGCGGCAGGCGAGCGCATTGGCGTGCAGATCACCCTGCAGCGCGAAGACGTGTTCCAGATGATGTATAAGATCTAACGCGCTCGCAGTTCCATTAGATAACAGCGGTTTCGGCTCTTCTTGCGCAAGGCAATCATCGCTTCTGCGCACAGCATTTCGAGGTTCCCTATGAACATGAACGATATCCCTCAGCAATTCGCGCATCCGTTCGTGCCAGAAGGCTGGCAGATTCCCACGCAATGGGATTTGGACATGCCGGTGGTGGATGTGCATGCGCATGTGTACCCCGACAAGCTCGCCTCTCGTGCGGTGGATGCGGTGGGTGACTTCTATGGCTACGACGACATGTACGGCGGAGGTACGCCCGATGATCTGCTAGCGCAGCAGGCATTGGCGCCCATCAGCCATTTCGTGGTGCATTCGGTCGCAGTGACGGCTCATTCGGTGCAGTCGGTGAACACGTTCATCGCCCAAGCTGCATCCGAGCACCCGGAGTTCATCGGGTTCGGCACCATGCACCCCGACTGCGAGGATATGGAAGCGGAAGTGGAACGTGCGCTTGCGAGCGGCATCCGCGGCTTCAAGCTGCACCCCGACACACAGATGGTGAACATGGATGACCCCCGCCTGATGGAGTTCTACGAGATGATCGCGGGGCGCATGCCGCTGGTGATGCATACGGGCGACTACCGCTACGACTACTCGAGTCCGCGTCGTTTGAAGCGCGTGCTGAAAGCCTTCCCCGACCTGGTGATCGATGCAGCGCACCTCGGTGGCTGGTCCATCTACGATGTGGGCTTCGATGTGCTGCATGAGGAGCTTCTGGGTGAAGAGCGGCTGTTCGTGGACTCGTCCAGCACGCTTCTTTGGATTGGTGCACGCCACATGGGAGAACTAGTGCGCAAGTGGGGAGCCAGCCGCGTGCTGTTCGGCACCGATTACCCCATGGGCAACCCGGCGCTCGAGCTTTCGCTCATGACTTCGCTCGGGCTTTCCGATGACGAGCTCGAGCAAGTGCTCTACAAGAATGCCGAAAACTTTACGGGTGTCAAAGTTTCCTAAAGCTTTTAGTGCGCCGTGGTCTCAACGCGCTCGGCACAAACGCCACCGGCAGCCCCTCTCGGAATCGCGGCTTCCCTGTTCACGAAAAGCATTCACTGGATGCTTTTCGTGAATGCGGTCGCCTCCTTCGCATATTTAAAGCGGGAATCGACTTCGTCGATTTCCGATATTTGTGCGAAGAGGATTCCTCGAAGGGCAGCCGACTGGCGCTTCTTGCAAAAGTGCCCTGCCTTGATGTGACACGGCCGATTCTGCAGCCCACAAACGCAGATGAAATCTCATTCAGGTTAGTCTGAATAGTAGGTTCGTTAAAGATTTCGCCGTCGCGTTTGGGTGCGAAGCCAAGGCCGTGCGCATTAAGGCAGGGCGCACGAGTGTTTAAGCCTGGGTGGTGGTTTCGTCAGGGGATTCGCGTTGGAGTTCGACTTCGATCTTGTCGATGCGCAGGTTGTCCATCTCCTTCACCGTGAATGTGGCATGTATCCGGCAATCCTCTGATTCCACGCTGATGGCATCGCCTGCATCGGGAATGCGGTCGAATAGCGCCAGCAGCAGCCCTCCGGCCGTTTCGCATTCGGAGGCCTCGGGTGGTACGAAACCGATGAGCTCCACCACGTCGGTGATGGGCAGCGAGCCTTCGATCAAGTAGTTATCGGGGGCAAGTTCGGTCACGTTGCCAGCAGTGCCATGGTCGTATTCATCAGCCGCCGCGCCCACGATGAGCTCCATGATGTCGCTCATGGTAACGATGCCCGACGTGCCGCCATGCTCGTCAACCACTACGGCAATCTTCGTGTGCATGCTTTGCATGAGGTCGATGAGCTTGCTGATGCTGATGCCCTCCGGCACAGCTTCGATGGAACGGATGGGCAGGTCCTCGAGCGATTTCGCATCTTTGGCCAGGTAGAGGTCCTTCACATGCAGAAAGCCGATGATGCGATCCTTGCTGCCGCGGCAAACGGGATAGCGCGTGTACTTGTAGTTGCGAATATGCTTCAGGTTCTCCTCGAACGAGTCTTCCAGATCCAGGCAGATCACGTCGGTGCGTGGCGTCATGATGGCTTCGGCGTCCTTGTCGGCGATGTCGAAGATGTTGTCCACGAATTCGTTTTGAGCGGGGTCGATGAGGCCGTTCTCGGTGCTCTCGTCGATGAGAAGCTTGATCTCCTCGCCGGTATACACTTCGTGCTCGTTGGCAGGGTCGTGCCCGGTAAGGCGCACCACGCCGTTGGTGATGCTGTTGAACAGCCACATGATGGGGTAGGTGATGTGGTAGAACGCATTCAGCGGGCCAGCCGTGCGCAGGGCCCATCTTTCGGTTGCGAAGATGGCGAACGATTTGGGGATGAGCTCGCCAACCACCACATGCAAGGTGGTCATGATGATGTAGCCGCAAGCGATGGCGATGGTGCTGATCACGGCTTCGGGAATTCCGAAAGGCTCCATCAGCGGGCGCAGGAGCGCGGCGAAGGCGGGCTCGCCCAACCAACCCAAAGCCAACGATGCCAGGGTGATGCCCAGCTGACAAGCTGAAAGATAGGCATTCACGTTGCTGGTGATCTTCTTGGCTGCTTGTGCGCCGCGGCGGTTCTCGGCCACGGCCATCTCGACCTGTGAAGGGCGCACGCGCACCATGGCGAATTCCGCGATGACGAAGAATGCATTCATGAGCAGGAAGAACACTACAAGGATCAGGCTGATGCCGATGTGCATGGTACGGATTACCCCTTCGTTACAGATTCTCTCGGTGTCGTTACAGTTCTCTCTCAAGGCTCGTGGCCCTGAGCGTTATGTTCAGTATTATAAACAACTGGCAATTCGACACCGATAGGCAACAGCAACCGTTTGCGGGAGGTTTCAAAATGGCAGGGGAGAAGAAAAAGGGCTTCATCGCGGAGTTCAAAGAGTTCTTGAGTCAGGGCAGCGCCATGGACATGGCCGTGGGCATCATCATCGGCGGCGCGTTCACGGCCATTGTGTCGTCGCTTACGGGCGACATCATCAACCCGCTCATTACGTTCATAACAGGTGGCAACGGCACCGAGGTGGGCGGCCTGGTGGTTCCCGGCACCGAGATAGACTTCGGGAAGTTCATCAGCGCTTGCATCAATTTCGTGATCATTGCCTTTGTGGTGTTCTGCCTGGTGAAGGGCATCAACGCCTTTCGCGACAAGGCGCAGAAGCTACGCGGAGGCGAAGTGGCCGTCGAAGAAGAGGAAACGCATGCCCCTGCTTGCCCATACTGCTTGGAAGAGGTCAAAGCGGGTGCTGTCCGTTGCCCCCATTGCGGCGGTAGTTTCGAAGAGCCTGCTGCCTAGCTTCGAGCTATCATGCTATAACTGAACCTGCTTCGCGACAAAGGACCGTGCGTTCGTGCGACCCTAGTGCGAAGGCGTGCATGCACGATGCCTTGCTCGCATGGGCAAGCTGCAGGGTGAAGGGGATGAACCGCGTGATGACCAATGTGCTCGAAGCGCAAGAAGGTTCCAGGGAAGCTGAAGGGTTCGACCCCGTTGCTTACATCAACGAGCCAAGATGGAGCCACTCGTCGCTCGGGCTCGAGCGCATAGAGCTTCTGCTGCAGAAGCTGGGAAACCCCCAGGATAGCTTTCGCTGCATCCATGTGGCCGGCACCAACGGCAAGGGCTCAACCTGTACGTACATCAGCAACGTGTTGCGTGCGGCAGGACTGAAGGTGGCGCTTTTCACCAGTCCCTACATCGAGCGCTTCGAGGAGCGCATACAAGTGGATGGGCGCTCCATAAGCTTGGATGACCTGCGCGCAGCCACGCTGCTGGTGCGGGATGCAGCTGCCGAAGTGGAAGTGGAAAACGGCGAGCATCCCACCGAGTTCGAGTTGATGGCGGCAGTGGCATTCGTGCATTTCGCGCGCATGGGCTGCGATGTCGCGGTAATCGAAGTTGGCTTGGGAGGCCGTTTGGATGCCACCAACGTGGTGCACCCCGACCTCTGCGTGATCGCGCGCATCGGGCTCGACCACACCGACGTGCTAGGCGACACCATCGAGAAGATCGCTGCGGAAAAGGCAGGCATCATCAAGCCAGGCGTGCCTGTGGTGTCGTGGCCGCAAGAACCTGCAGCCATGGAGGTGATCGCAAGCACCTGCGAACGCTTAGAGTGCCCCTTGAACTGCCCTGATTTCTCGCAGCTTGAAGTGGGACCACTCAATGCGTGCGATTGGACGCGTGCGTTCTCCTACAAGGGCATCCCTTACACCACGCATCTGATTGCCAGCTATCAGCCCTATAACGCTGCCCTGGCCATCGAGGCCATCGAGCATGCGGTGCTACCGCATGTGACGCACGAGCAGCTGGAAGACGCGCTGCCCGTCGGCATTGCGGCCACCACGTGGCCCGGCCGGTTCGAAGTGGTGAGCGTAAGCCCGCTCATCGTGGTCGATGGTTCGCACAACCCCCAAGGCGCCGACGCCCTGGCCACCACCCTTGAAGAGCTCGCGGGCTTTTTTGGTTCGGATGATTCCTCTCTCCTTGGGAGGAGCTTACGTTTTCACTCCTCGGTCGCTACGCTCCCTGCGGGGGTTGAAAACTCCAACTCCTCCCAAGGAGAGAGGATAGTGCGGGAATTTGCAGGGTCGACTGGGTTTGATGCGACGCTGCCGATTCTGCAGCCCACAAACGCAGGTGAAATCTCATCCAGGTTAGGTGATGACGCGAGTGCGCTACAGATTTCGCCGTCGCGTTTGGGTGCGAAGCCAAGGCAGCGCGTGTCGGCTTCGGAAAGAGCTGTGAATGCGGAATCAGGCTTCACGTTTGTGATGGGCGTGCTGGCCGACAAGGAGTATCCGCATATTATTGCGCCCATGTTGCCATTTGCGCGACGCTTCGTGGTGTACGCGCCACCGAACCCGCGCGCGCTTAGCGCCGAGGAGCTCGCGCAGGCGATTCATAGGCAGGCGCCCGACATGGAAATCGTGGTGTGCGCTTCGCCGTCCGAGGCAATCGATGAGGCGCTTGCGCTGCACGAGCCAAATAGCGGCATTGTGGCTTTCGGCACGCTGTATGCCATAGGCGCTCTGAAACAGGAGCTGCGCGATAGGGGAGTAATCCAGTGAGCGACGAGGCGAAACAGGAGTTGCGCCGTCGCCTGAAAGCGCGGCGGGCTGCCGAGGATGCAGCTTCGCGGCAAGCTGCCGATGAGCTCATCATGCGCAACGTGCTTGCGACCCCCGCCTTCCAAAAGACAAGCATCCTTTTGCCCTACCTCTCGTTCGGAAGCGAGATCGACACCCGTGCGCTCATCGAAGCGGCCTGGAGTGCGGGCAAGCGCGTCGCCCTGCCGCGCTGCTTGCCCAAAGGCGGCTTGGCGTGGCATGTGGTGGATGGCTTCGAAGGGCTAATTGCCTCGTCTTTTGGCATGGAAGAGCCCGACCCGCGAACATGCGCCCTCTTCGATGCGGAAGATGCTGCTTGTACGGATGAGGCGCTCGCAATCGTTCCGGGACTCGCCTTTGACCGGCAAGGATATCGCTTGGGCTACGGCGGCGGTTTCTACGACCGCTTCCTGGCGCGCTTCAAGGGCACCTCGATGGGCCTTTGCCGCGATGAGCGTCGATTCGATGACCTGCGACAGGCAGATGCCATAGGCCCTTACGACGTGCCCGTGCACGTGGTGGTTACCGAAAGCGGTGCCTATTCCTCGAAGCCCATCTCATCCACGTAGAAACCATTGAAGGCAGTGCTGGTGGAAAGCTCCACGTAGTCGCATGTCTCGGCGATGGTGCGCGCCTCGTCGCGCGCTGCTTGGGATAGGCTCATCAGGCTGGCCCCCTCGATAGCCAAGTTTCCCTTGCTCTGCGCGCAGCCGAGCAACTCGGAAGGGAAAAGCCCCACGCGTGCCGCATTGCGCAGGTTCAGATACGAGCCGAACCCGCCAGCTATCACCAGCTTGTCGATGTCTGCCAAGGAGCAACCGCGCATGTCGATGAGCGTGCGCACGCCCGCGCAAATAGCCGCCTTTGCAAGTTGAAGCTGGCGCACGTCCTTTTGGGTGATGCTTATGCCATCTTGCAACACGAGCGCTGGTTGCCCGTCATCCAGCCCGAGGTGCGCTTCAAGGCCCTGCGAAACCGACTCGTCTACCTCGTCGGCATCCACGATGGCACCTGATTCGTCGATGAGCCCATGGTCCAGCATGAGGGCTATCGCATCGATGATGCCGGTGCCGCAAATGCCAATGGGATGCTCGTTGCCCACGGTGGTGCACACCAGCTGCCCGTCTTTGAATGCAACTTGCGAGATAGCTCCCTCGTAAGCGGGCATGCCGTATTTGATGCATGCGCCCTCGAACACCGGGCCGGCAGCCGTAGCGCACGACACGATGCCCTGATTGTTGCCGAGCGCCATCTCGCCGTTGGTGCCCAGGTCTATCATCAGCGCGAGTTCGGGGTTGCGGTGCATGTCGAGTGCCAGCATGTCTGCGGTGATGTCGCCTCCCACGTATGCTGCAATGCATGAGGCGAACAACACGTTGCCATCGCAAATGCCGGCTTCGTCGAAAGCGGGCAGGTTCACATCGGCGCCGAAAAGGGTAGGCGGCGTGAAGGGTGACACGCCCAGCGGCGTTGGATCGATTCCGGCTGCGATGGTCTCCATTACGGTATTGCCCGCTAGCACCACGTGCTCGATGTCCGCGCAGGTGATGCTCGCGGCGCTCGCGAGTTCGCGAATCATGGTTACCAACTCGGTAGAAATGCCCTCCTCCATGGGCACGAGGGCACCGTCGGCGCAGGCGGTGATGCGCGAGAGCACGTCGGCACCGAAGGCAATTTGCGGGTTCGATGCTCCCGCGGTGCCTATGATCTGCCCTGTGGCTAAGTCGTGCAGACGGCAGACGACCGTCGTGGTGCCCACGTCGATGGCAACCGAGCAGCTAGCAGCGTTCTCGCTTGCATCCAGGCCCCAAGGGTTCTCTTGGCCTGTGCCCGATTGCGCCACCACCATCTCGGAATGGCTTGGCACGACCACCACCATGCCCTCTTCAGCTATGGTTTGGCAGGCCAGCTTGAAGTCGACGCCCTCGGTGCCATGCACCAGCACGCGACACTTCTTGCAGGTGCCATGGCCGCCACAGGGTGCGTCCAAGGGCACGCCAGCCAGCTGAACGGCCTTCAGCACCGTGGTTCCAGGCTCAACTTCTACGACGGTTTCGACGTCGGCATCGCGAATGGCGAGTTTCATGGCAGGCTCGGCCTCCTCGGGGCTCGTCTTTGCTAGTTCATCATGATGCAACTGGTATAGGCGATGGTGTTGGGGCCATGGTTGTAGGGCACATCGGCCTTCGAGCACAGATCGCTCACCCAAATGCCAGCGCCTTCCATGGAAGTCATCTGCTCGTCAGGGAAGCGACAGGGCGCATTGGGATAAGTGCACTCCGCGCAATTGGTGCAGGTGCCCGTGCCCAGCACCATCACGCTGGGGTCTTCATCGCGTACTTTGCGCGCGAACGCCTTCATGCGCTCGGCGTGCAGCTTGGCATATTCTTCGATGCCCTCGATATCGAAGCTGTCTTCCAGCTGGCCTACTGTTTGCACCAGAAAACAGGTGCGATAGGAATCGATGCGCTCTTGGTAGTAGTCCAGGTCCCCGCATGCAGGCGGGCATGCCCAGTTGGTGTCGAAAGTGGGGCAGCGACCCGAGCCGCACATTTCGCGCACTTGCTTGTTCACCTTCACGAGTGAGGTTGAGCATTCGCCGGTTTGCTCGAACCCTACCGAATCTGCGATCGCCTGGATGTCCATCTTCGCCTCCATAAGCATGTTCAAGCATTTTGAAGTAGTTCAAGTGACTGCATTGCCATGGTAAAGCATACGAGCGGTCATTTCAGGTGGAATCGCATCCTTCTACCAATGTGCGCGCCCTTCGCAATGACGGACGCGCACATTGGTCGCTATCAAAAATGCCAAGGAGGATTTTGGCATTTTTGCATAGGATTCTTTGATCCTTAAAGCTCTATGACTTCGAGATTGAGAGCATCGGCAAGCTCTTTGACATCATCTACGTAATCGCCATAGACCAGAGGAATATGGTTGCCTACTTGGCCTGCGCATTGCAAGAACTTATGAGCATCGTCAACTTGGAAGAAGACGCCCTCCGAGCAGTTCTTGGCCTTGTAACCCATGCCGCCGCAAATGGTTCCCTTTGCTACGAAGATCTTCTCGCAGGTGGGGTCAAAGCGGCACATGGTGACAACCTGACCATTGTCCTTGGCGAAATCGTAGCGCAGAGTGGTGCCCCAACCGCTGTACGCGAAGGAATTCACGCCGTATGGCTGCATTTCCGTGCCAAAACCTTTCATATTGCGGGCTGGCGTGGCATGGAACGTGTACACAACGTTTTCGAGGTCTTCGATGCTCGACTCCAATTCGCCAGGTTCATACTGCATGTTCACTAGCGGTACCAGAGGTGCGGTCTTCTCGCCCTTCTTGTAGGTTGCAACGGCAGTGTTGCCCATGTAGGGAGCGCTGAACGAAAGGTTGCTCAGAAGCACCATGGACAGGAGCGCAGAGAGGTCCATCTCGCAGGCAGAGCAGATGCCGTTCTCGTTATTGAGCGAATGGTTCAGGCAAAGAGTGTAGTGATCCTCGTTCAGCCTGCGCGTTGCGCACATGTCGGGGCAAGGCGATGCCCAGGCATTGCACTCGTAGTGCTCCAGCAATTTGTTCACGAGGTAATACGCGCGAACCGATGGCTCTGCTTCCTTGAACTCCATCGAATTGTAGTCGGCACCATCAAGCAGCTCGGAAGTCATCTCGTTGATAATCTTCTGATCCTCGTCGGTGATGTTGAGGCAATGACGACCAGGAAGCGTGGGGTTCGTGTCGTCGGGAACGTTATGCATCATATCTGCGAATTCATGCAGATCGAGCGAACGAAACTTAACACCAAGCTTATTCGTGACGTCTTCAAGGTTAATGAAGGAGTCTTGCGCCGAAAGCGACATGGTGCCATGCGCGGCTCCCGTGGGGCGCGTGAGCTTGAGCACCTTGGTCTGCGCAAGGGCTTTCTTTGCACGCAGGATGCGCATCGTGTGCATAGCGTCTTCTGGTGTCTCGAACACGAAGGCTTCGTAGCCGCGCGCCCAAAGTGCGGCGGTTGCGCTTGTGTTGCCGCAGCAGAACTCCATGTAGGCGATGGGCTTCTTGTACTTCGCTACGAATTCGAGCACGTAGTCGATGCCGAAGCCGAAGTTTCCAAAGATGAACAGGTCGACGCTTTGCGGGTCCTCGCCGCCGCCCTTTACGAGCAGTTCCTCCGTTAGAGGGAACGTCTCGTCGCGAATAATCTCGACGCAAGGAAGAAGGTTCACCATAGAGGGGTCGCAAACTTCCTCAAGGCTCTTGACGAAGTCCTTCTTGACCTCTTGGTAATGCATCATCTCGGCTTCGGTAGTCAGCTCTTCGCCAGCTCCGAACCGACAAGGTCCTTCGAAGACGTAATCATGCACGATGCCATACATGATTGGCTGAACATTCAGCTTTACGTCAATCCCCTTCTTGATGTCGAAATCGAGTTCCATTCTTTTCTCCCTTCGCTCTTTATCGACACTGCTTGCCTTACTGCAACAACGCATTCGATGAATGCGCTACGCACTTTGGAGATGGGCTATGACCAAGAGGTCAAGAAGGACTTCGTCAAGAGCCTTGAGGA
>CANOHY010000049.1 GCA_947565915.1 uncultured Eggerthellaceae bacterium
TTTCCCTACACGACGCTCTTCCGATCTCTCGTCCTTCCAGCCATTCTTCACGCACGTGTCCTTCTCGTCTTGGCTCTTGGTGTAGTGATGATAGAAGGACTTCTCATAAGGGTTGAACAGGCGATACACAGGGTTCGTGCCACCCGAGTAGAAGGCGATATCCTCGCCAGTCCAACCATCCTTCACGCACTTGTCGTACTCGTCCTTGCTCGTGGTGAAGTGGTGATCGCCCGACCATTTGTTGTAGAGGCGATACACGGGCGTGCTGGACTTCTCGGGCGAATACCACGCTATGTCCTCGTTGTTCCAGCCCTTCTCGATGAGACCCTTGCGCTCAGCTGCATCGGCGGTGAAGAGGTGCTCGTTGCTCCACTTGTTGTACAGGCGATACATCGGCTGGAGGGTCATGGATGTACGAGTGTAGGTGGCATCCTTCTCATTGGGCATGGTGGCCGAGGTGAACACCTCACCAGCCTGATTCTGCCAATATGCCTCGGGAAGGCGCGCGCTGTCGCTCTTGAAGGAGAACTTCGCACCCAACGTGATCTGGCGGATGGCGTTGCAGTCCTCGAACATGTCGGTTGCGTTGGTCACCTTGGCGGTGTCGAAGCTGGACAGATTGAGCGTGGACAAGTTGATGCACCTGACGAACATCCACTGCATGTTCGTCACCGCAGCCGTGTCGAACGTGGACAGGTCAAGCGTCTTGAGCGATTCGCAGCCATAGAACATCAACGACATGTTCGTGAGGCTCGCGGTGTCGAAGCCAGCCGCATCGAGCGTGGTCAGCTGCCAGCAGCCCGAGAACGTCTCGCTTGCATTCGCACCCAGCTTCACCTTCTTGTCGGTAGCCACATCAATAGTTGTGCACGAACCCAGATCCTGGAAGAAGCCCTTGCAAGCAACGTCGATGTCATTGGTCACCTCGACCTTAACAACCTTATTACGGGTGAAGAGCGTCTGCAGTTGCGCATCTCCCTTAATCTGCTTGGGGCCCTCGACAGCCGTCTTGCCCGGATCGGTCGCATTGCCATCCTGGATGACCAGCGTTCCATCATCGTAGAGCACGCCATAGGCGTTATCCATGTCGGCCGCAAGTGCTTGCTGAGGTGCCAGGCACAACATCAGCAGCACCGCTGCCGCACAGGCGACCAATGCCGCAGGGAGCATCCTCAAGGTTCTTACCATAACAAGTCCTCCTTAGAAATTCAGACTAACCTGAGCCCCATTATATGAGCCAAGCAGAACGGCGCTCGGAAACCACACAATGCTCAAACGAATCGCAGCGAAAGGGCATTAAAGTTGCACGAGCGCATCTCACGTCTGAAGCGCGAGCAACCCTTTCCCAGCATCCCAAAGCTCTTGAGCATCAACGCCCTAAAGCGTCGCCTGAATACGCTACGCAAGCCGCCTTCGAGCGGCAGTCATCAATCAATCAATCAATCGGATACGAACCGAGCATCTTCACCTCGCGCAGCTTCAAACGCAGGCAGTTCAAGGCGGTTTGCATAGCTGGGTCGTCGGCATGGCCTTCCAGATCCAAGAAGAACATGTAGTCGCCAAGGGCCTGCTTGGTCGGGCGCGATTGAATCATGGTTATGTTCACATTCGCATAGGCGAATTCCGAGAGGATCATCTGCAGCGCACCAGCGCGGTCGGCTTTCAGGAACAGCGCCACGCTCGTACGATGCCTCGTGCCAGAAAGCGGCGTGGCCATGCCTGGACGCCCAATGAGCGCAAACGAGGTTTGATCGCCCAAGCGATCCTCGATGCCCTCTTCCACAATGCGCGCGCCATAACGCTCGGCCGCGAAGCGCGTGCCGATGGCGGCTGTCTCGGGATGCTCCATCACCAAGCGCACGCTGTCGGCAGTCGACGAGGCAGTGGCCGTTTCCAGGTTTGGGTAGTTGCGCAAGAGGAACTGACGGCACTGGCCAAGCGCTTGGGAGTGCGAGGTGATCCGCTCCACATCGGCCATCTCCGCATCGGGATTGACAACCAGGCAATGATGTATGTCAACCACATGCACGCCCAAGATGATCGCAGAGCTATTGAATGCGAAATTGTCGAGCGTAGCCGTCACCGGCCCTTCGAGCGAGTTCTCGGTAGCAACCACGCCATAGGTGCATTTTCCTCGGTCAACCGCGTCGAATACCTCGGGGAACGACCTGACGGCCACGTATTCGACATCGCTCGCGCCCATCTTGCGGGCAAACGCAACGGCAGCCTCGTTGCAATAGGTGCCTTCGGGGCCTAGATAGGCAATGGAAATAGGCTGCTCGGCCATAGCGCGCTTCCTTTCTCGGTTGGAGAAAACGTATTGTAGCAGGTTGCCCTAAGCTGGCCGGGCGGTTTCGCCATCGAAGGAGAAGAACCCCTCTTCAGCAAGCTCGCGCACCAGCGCTGAAACCTCTTCGGCCTCCAGCGGCTCGCGTCCCGCCTCTCGCTCGCTGCTATTCAATGCTTGGGCCAGCGCCTCAATACTGATGCCATCGGGCACCGCCAGAACCTCACGTAACAAAAAGCTGCGCTTTTGGCGATGCGAGCCCGCAAAGGCACTTTGACGCGCGTAATGGCGCGAGCGACGCGAAGGATTCTGGCCTTGGGATTTCAAATGGGCGCCATAGTCCAACAGGGCATAGTACCAGCCACGCGGGTCGGCCTCGTCGCATGCATCATGCACATAGGGCGCAAGCTCTTTGTCGGAAACCCCATCGGCATCGGGGAACAACTCATGCAGGAAAACAGAGCGCACATTGGTCTCCACGTAATCAGCAGGCTGCTGATAAGCGAAGGCCAGTATGCCGGCAGCAGTTGCAGGGCCGATGCCTGGAAGCTCGACGAGCTCCTGGAAGCTTTTCGGCAGTGCGCCTTCACGTTGCTCGCTGCACTGTTCGCAGGCGCGCTTGAGCGCCAGGGCACGCCTATTGTAGCCAAGCCCTTGCCATTGCTCGAGCACAGTTGCCACATCGGCCGCAGCCAGCGCATCAACCGTGGGAAACAGCGCCATCCAGCGCTCCCAATAGCGCAGCACGCGCGCAACCTGGGTTTGCTGCAGCATCACTTCCGACACCAGCACGCCATAGGGGTCGTCGATGTTTCGCCAAGGGAGGTCGCGGTACAGGCGCTTTCCCTCTGCGCGCACGCGAGAAACGAAAGCGTCGCGGCCCATCAGTCGCGACGCCCAATCTGCCTGCAAAGTACGCGTTGTCATGCTTATGCGGGGTTGATGAGGTCTTCCAAGTGGTCGAGGTCGTTGCGGAAGCTCTCCACCACCTCGTCTTCAACCGCCTGGTATTCTGCCGAATCCAGCGGGAAGCAAGCCGCCAGCTTGTCATATATATTCTGCTTGCTCACCGGCACGAACATGCGATGAGTCATGCCTGTCTTGTATGCCTCTTCCACTGCCTCGCGCGCTGCCATGTAGATGTCGAAGCGCGAAAGCCCTGCCGATAGGCGCGTGAGCTCGCTTCTCTCCAAATCGCGCAACGACGGATGATGGCTCAGGATCTCAGCCCAGATGGCATCGCGCTCCGTTTCGGTGGGGTTGGAGATGTCGATCACCGTCATGGGCTCTAGAAGCTCGTAGAAGAAGGGGTCGACCTCGCCCATCGTAGACGCCGTGGCGAACACGAATATGCGTGGGTCCTCCACAGCCGAGCGGATGAGAGTGATGGCTTCGCGTGCCCCACGCGACATGTTGGCAGCCACGAATCCGCTGATGCCCTCCATGCCCTCGGGAGGAACGGGCACCATCCAGGTATCCAAATAGTCGATGATCAGGATGCTTGGCCCTTCGAAGCGGTTCTGCGCATGGTTAAGCCGTGGGCGCTTCTTATCTTGCGTCGATACGCATAGAATCGGCATGCCCTGCATGCCCTCCTCCATGGTCATGCGCAAAACAGGCAAGCCTATCTCCCCAACAGTAGCCTCCAAGAAGCGCACCGCATCCTCAATGATGGCCGAGCGGAACAGCACCGTGTCCATGGCCGGCATCTGCGAGAGGCCATGACGCGAGTTCATCATGTTCACGAAGTTCTGGAAAGCGTGATCGTGCTGAAGGCCAATGCCGAAATCGCGCATGATGGCGATGGCCTCGTCGTAGCCTACCAAGTTGCGATAGGTCAGGGGCTCCTCGCCTTTCCCTTCCGACTCGGGCATGCGCGGAAGCTCGTCTTCCTGCTTGCGTGGCTTGCTCAAAACCGGCTTGCCAGGATTCGTGGGCACGATGTTCCCTGCCTGCGCAGCGCCATCCTGCGCGGATGCGTTCCGTTCGCCTTCGCCTTCAGTCGCAGCACCTTCTTCGGCTTGCTGCGAAACGGCATCGGTCGTGCCCGGCGCAGCCGCCCCGAACATGTCGGCCAGATTGAAGGGCGGAATGGTAGGAAGCACCACGCCACCAGGGAGCTCGTCGCGAAGATCATCGGCAATCGATGCCTCGTCGACCATGTTCTCGTCGTATGCGCCATCAGCGCGATCGGGATGGCTCGTCGGCAGAAGGAAGCTCTCGATATGCACGGGCAAGCCATCTTCCGAGAAGAGGTCGCTCGCTATAGATTCGGCCATCTCTTCTAGATCATCGCGTGAGAAGCCGAACTGCTCCAAGCGGTCGAGCGCCAATTCTTGCAGCTCGCTAGCGTACTCGTTGACCTCATCGGGCATCAAGAACGGCTCGAGCTTCTCGAACACGTACTCGGCCATCGAACGCTCGCGCAGGTCGCACGCTAAACGCCAAGCCTCATGCAACCCTGTCACAGCAGCATCCTGCGCCACGTTCGGATCAGCCGCCGCCTGCTCGTATGCAGCCAGGTACAAGTACATGCCTAACACTAGGTCGCCCGCCTCGCAGGCATGAGCCGCCCGTTTCAGGTAGTCATTCGCTTCGCTGCTGGTTTGGTTGGGTCCATCGATATCGAACAGCCTATCAGCCATCGCCCAACCTCCTTTACGTTTCCGCTCTCGGTTTTTCTAGAGGATTATCGCACGGATGGAACGGCTTGCCATGCTTCTCGCACAATCGTTTCTCATAGTTCATGCGGATTCATCTCTCCTCCACCATGCAAACATGACATTTACATGACGGCTCTGTGGTGTCTCGTGGCAAAGAGCCAAGCTCGGCGCTTTGGAATCGACTAAGGATAGAATACCAACAAGGAAGGGGGAACATGAAGCTTTTCAAATATCTGTTGCAGCATAAGCTTGCCATGCTGATCATCATCCTCCTTCTGGTTGGACAGGCATTTTTCGACCTCATGCTGCCCAACTACACCTCGCAGATAGTGGACGCGGGCATCCAGCAAGCCGGCGTGGAGCATGTCGCAACCGATGAGCTCTCAGCACTGACTCACGACCGCATCAGCGAAGCAAGCGCAGCACAGACTGCAGCCGATTTCGACGAGCAGCTATTCGCTGATTCCTACGAAAAGGACCCGCAAACCGGCACGTACCGCCTCACCGAATACGGCAAGCAGCATCGCGAAGAGCTTGACATCATGATGGCCAGGCCCCTCGCAGCTGCTCGCGACATGCTTTCGAGCGATACGTCCGACGAGCTCATCGGACAAGTCGGCATCGCTGCTGCACGCGCCGAGTACAAAGACCTCGGGTACGACATGGGCATGATGCAGTTCAGCTACCTGCTAATCTGCGGCTTGAAGATGATGGGGTTCGTCGTGGCAGCGGTTGTCATCTCCATCCTGGTGAGCCTGATTGCCGCCCGCACGTCGGCCACCATAGGACGCGACCTGCGCCAAAAGCTGTTCGAGAAGGTCATCTCGTTCAGCGATGCGGAGGTGCAGCGCTTCTCCACGGCTTCGCTCATCACGCGCAGCACCAACGATATCCAGCAGATCCAGATGATGAGCATGATGTTCCTGCGCATGGTGCTCTACGCCCCCATCCTGGCCATTGGCGGCATCATCATGGTGGCGCAAACCGATTTCTCCATGGGTTGGCTCATCGGCGCAGCGATTGGCGCAATCTTGGTCATTATGTTCGGCCTGATGGCCATCACCATGCCGAAATTCCGCATCATGCAAAAGCTCATCGACCGCCTGAACCTCATCTCGCGCGAGCGCATCGCCGGCGTTTCCGTCGTGCGCGCCTTCGGCCAGCAGCAACGCGAGGAAAAACGCTTCGAGGGTGCATCGACCGACCTCATGAGAACGCAGCTGTTCACCAACCGCACCATGACCTTCCTCATGCCGGCGATCATCCTCATCATGAACCTGCTCTCGGTTGGCATCGTATGGTTCGGGGCAGGGCAAATCGACGCCGGAGCCATGCAAACTGGCGACATGATCGCCTTCATCACCTATTCGATGATCATCGTGATGGGCTTCATGATGCTGGGCATGCTGGCCATCATGCTGCCTCGCGCCGATGTGTCTGCCAGCCGCGTGGAGGAGGTGCTCGCCTGCCCGCTTTCCATTCGCGACTACGAGGGAGCCGACTGCTGCCAGTGGAGGCAAGGGGCACCGGCGATCGAGTTCGACCATGTGTCGTTTTGCTACGAAGATGGCTGCGAGCAAGTGCTGCACGACGTGACGTTTCGCATAGAGCCAGGCGAGACCTGCGCCGTGATAGGATCCACAGGCTCGGGCAAGACCACCATCTGCAAGCTGATCGAACGCTTCTACGACGTGAACGAAGGAGCCGTGCGCGTGAATGGCTGCGATGTACGCGACGTGCCGCTTGCCCAGCTGCGCAAGCAGATTGGCTATGTGCCCCAAAGGTCGTTCCTCTTCGAAGGCACCATCGCCTCGAATGTGGGATTTGCAGAAGATGACATGAGCGAAGCACGCGTGCTCGAGGCCATCGAGATTGCGCAAGCGAGCGAGCTGGTGAACGAGAGCGAAGAGGGGCTGGAGTCGCCCATCACGCAAGGAGGCACCAACGTGTCGGGCGGACAGCGCCAGCGACTTGCCATCGCTCGTGCGCTGGCAACGGATGCACCCGTGCTGGTATTCGACGACAGCTTCAGCGCGCTTGACTACAAGACCGACGCCAACCTGCGCCATGCGCTTGGGGCGCAGCTTCCTGGCCGCGCGCAGCTCATCGTGGCGCAGCGCATCGCAACCGTCATGAATGCCGACCACATCATCGTGCTCGACGATGGCGAGGTGGTAGGGCAAGGCACTCATGAGCAGCTGCTCGCCACGTGCGAGGAGTATCGCGAGATAGCGCAGTCGCAGCTCTCTCCTGAAGAACTTGACCGCTCCGCTGCCCTTGCAGCTCCCGAAGCGTCGGGAGGTGAGGCTCGATGAGCGCGTCCAACGAGGCGAAGACGAAGCGCAAGCAGCAGCTCGAAGAGCTCAAGCAAGCAGCGCAAGAGGCGCAAGCAAAGCGCGCGAAGGGTGGCGCGAGCAGAGGGCCGCATCACGGGCACGGGCCACACGCGCGTTCCTTCGAGAAGCCGCGCGACTTCAAGGGCACCATGGGCAAATTGCTGCGCTTCATGGGTCGGTTCAAGATCGCGCTCATCGTGGCACTCGTGTTCGCCGTCGGCTCCACTGCCTTCAATGTGGTTGGACCCAAGGTGATGTCCATCGCCACGACCGAGCTGTTCAACGGCATCGTGGCCAAGGTGGCTGGCACAGGCGGCATCGACTTCCCGGCCATAGGCGCCGTGCTGCTCACTACCTTGGCAATCTATCTTGCCAGCGCGCTTTGCACCTTCTTCCAGGGGTGGGTGCTCACCTACGTCTCGCAGAAGACCTGCTTCGAGCTGCGCCGCGAGATATCCGAGAAGATCGACCGGCTGCCCGTGGGATACTTCGAGCGCACCTCCACTGGCGACACGCTCTCGCGCATCACCAACGATGTGGACACGCTGGGCCAGTCACTCAACCAGGGCATCAGCGAACTCTTGCGCTCGGTGGTCACCATCATTGGCGTGGTGGCCATCATGTTCAGCATCAATGTGGTAATGACGCTGGTCACACTGCTCATCGTGCCCGTGTCGCTGGTGCTGATTCGTCTGGTGATATCTCACTCGCAGAAATACTTCTACGCGCAGCAAGCAAACCTGGGCACCATTGATGGGCAGATAGAGGAAACCTTCAGCGGACACGCCGTGGTGAAGGCATTCGGGCGCGAGAGCGCCATCGTCGAGCAGTTCGCCGACACCAACGGAAAGCTCTTCGAAAGCGCTTGGAAGTCGCAATTCCTCTCGGGGCTCATGCGCCCGCTCATGGATTGCGTGAGCAACCTGGGATACGTGGTCATCGCCATTCTGGGAAGCGTCTTCGCCGTACAAGGCATCATCACGGTTGGCGACATCCAGGCCTTCATCCAATACGTCAAGAACTTCACACAGCCCATCACCTCGCTCGCCCAAGTGAGCAGCGTGCTGCAATCCACAGCCGCAGCAGCAGAGCGCGTCTTCGAGTTCCTGGAAGCTCCCGAGGAAACCGAAGTGAACCCCGACCAGCCCAAGGTGACCGACATCGACGAGCTTGCCTGCAACGTGGAGTTCGACCATGTGCGATTCGGCTACAACCCCGAAAAGCCCGTGATCAAAGACTTCTCCGCTCGCGTGGAAGAGGGGCAGACAGTGGCCTTCGTAGGACCGACCGGTGCCGGGAAGACCACCCTGGTGAAGCTGCTCATGCGTTTCTACGATGTGGATGCTGGGTGCATTCGCATCGGCGGCGTGGACATCCGCGACATCGAGCGCAACCGCGAGCGCGAGCTCTTCGGCATGGTGCTTCAGGATGCGTGGCTGTTCCATGGCAGCATTCGCGACAACATCGCCTACGGATGCCCCGGTGCAACCGACGAGCAGATTCGCGAAGCCGCACGACAGGCGCATGCCGAGCATTTCATCGAAACGCTGCCCGGCGGCTACGATTGCGAGATCAACGAAGAAGCCTCTAACATAAGCGCAGGCCAGCGGCAGATGATCACCATCGCGCGTGCCTTCTTGGCCAATCGACGCATGCTGGTGCTCGACGAGGCCACGAGTTCGGTCGATACCCGTACCGAGGAGCGCATCCAAGCCGCGATGGACGCCCTGATGAAGGGCCGCACGTCGTTCGTGATAGCGCATCGGCTCTCCACAATCCGCAATGCCGACCTCATTTTGGTCATTCGCGAGGGCGACATCGTGGAGCAGGGCACGCATGCGGAGCTGCTTGCCCAAGGTGGTTACTATGCCGAGCTGTACAACTCCCAATTCGAGGAATAGCCGCTACTCCCTTTGGTAGAATAGCGGCATCATGGAACAGACCGTGGACAACAACGCGCAGTCGAGCTCAACCGAAGGCGACAACACCAACAAGGTGAAGATAGCCGTCTTCGACTTCGACGACACCTCCATCGAGGGCAGCTCGCCCTCGTGGCTTGTGAACAAGCTGCTCCTTGGGCGCAAGCTCAAGTTGCGCAACGGCTTCCTCATCGGCTTTTGGGGACTCGCCTACAAATGGCATCTGCCGCAGAACGAGGCTTGGGTGCGCGGCCAGGTGTTCAGCGCCTTCGAAGGTCAGCCAGAACAGGAAGTCAACCAATACCTGCGAAACTTCTACGACCAGGTCATAGCCAAGCGCTTTCGTCCGCAAGCGGCTGAAGCCATGCGCAAGTGCAAGGAAGAGGGCTGCGAGGTTGTTGTGGTATCGGCCTCTTTCGAGCCCATCGTGCAGCGTGCCATGGAGCAACAGCCCTTCGACCACCAGATCTCGACCCGCATGCGCGTGGACGAGAACGGCAACTACACGCGCGAGGTAGTAGGACGTCCCATCGAGGGCGAAGAGAAGCTCATCGCACTGCGCCATTGGTGCGATGGCCGCTATGGCGAGGGGAACTGGGAGATAGAATACGCTTTCGGCGACCACCATTCCGACGTCACCCTGCTGGAGGCCGCGAAGCATCCCTTCGTGGTGACGCCCAACAGCGGACTGAAGAAGATCGCGGCTGAACGCCATTGGCCCGTGCTGGACTGGAGCATCGACGTCCCGAAATAGTAATCGAGCACCTGAGACATGTCGCCTGCGTGTCGTCTGCGTGCGATTTTCGAATTAGGGTATTGCACCACCAGCTTGGCTCCCATACAATAGCTTACGCTGTAAACGCGGGGTGTTAGCTCAGTTGGTTAGAGCGCCGGCCTGTCACGTCGGAGGTCGCGAGTTCAAGTCTCGTACATCCCGCCATTTAAAGCACCAGGCCAGCATTAGCTGGCCTTTTTACTAGGTAGCGCTTTGGCCGTCTGCGATGCAATGCGATTGCTCGATGCTCGAATGGTTCCAACCGGCTACGCGTCTGAAGAAAGACTCGACGGAGGAGGGCGACCATGGTTCTAGACAACAGGCTATCCTTGGCCGATTCCGCCGAACTCGCCCGCGAGGAGGAACGCATCTCAAAAACAAAGGCGCTTGGCCTCTTCGGCTCGCATGAACTTGAGGAGCATGCGCCTGGTTCGTTTGAAAGCCTCGCCTTCATCCATAAACAGCTATTCGAAGATATCTACGACTTCGC
>CANOHY010000050.1 GCA_947565915.1 uncultured Eggerthellaceae bacterium
TAATAGTGAAGCTAAATAGTGCCTCTGAACTGGTAATTCTCACTCCCACTCGATCGTTGCAGGCGGCTTGGGCGTGATGTCATATACCACGCGGTTTATTCCCTCAACCTCGGCAACTATGCGGCTGCTCACACGTGAGAGCACATCGTAGGGCAGCTTCGCCCAATCCGCGGTCATGGCATCGCTTGACTCCACGGCGCGCATGATGATCGGGCGCTGGTAGGTGCGCTCGTCTCCCATCACGCCAAGCGACGTTCATGCGGCGCGCAACGCTGGATGCTTCGCCGTGGGCGTGAGCTGGGGCTATCACGACCCAGCAGACTTCGCAGCCCAGGGATGGGAGCCGGATTTGCTCGTGAGCGACCCAGCGCAGATTCTCGTGCTCGCTCCGTAGGGGCTACATCTTCACCATGTCCATGCCCACGGACTTGATGATCTTGCGTCCGCCGAGGGTAGTGCCCAAGCTCATGACCAGGCTCACGACGATGACAAGCCAGATGGGAAACGAGCCCATCTCGGCGGTGCCGTAGATTCCCAGCATGATGCCAAGCATGCAAAGGCTCAGGAACTTTTGGCCATCCTGCGCACCGTGAAGCACGGCAACGCCTCCGCCCGCGATGATCTGCGCTCACTTGAAGAAGGTGTTGGCTTTGGCCCGCCGCACATGAGCGAAGAGGTGCTTGATGAGCCGCGTGAACGCCCAACCCGGTTGCCCAAGGCCATCTACGCTCACGGCTCCTCGATTCACTCCACCCTCGTTCAGATAGCGGGCTCCGTTGGCTCAGCGCTCTTCGTTGGCATCATGTCGGCTGATGCCGATCGCCTCATGGCCCAAGGCATCTCCAAAGCCGATGCCTATGCCTCGGGATTCTCGCACACGCTGCTTATCGCCATCGGAATCTTGGCCATTGCTTTCGTCGCCTCCATCGTCTTCGTGCGCATCATGCGCCGTAAGCAGGGGAGCGCGAAGAAGTAGTTTTCCAAGGTAGCTTAAGTAATTGACCCCCGCTCACAGCATCAGTTCCGGCGCCTTCTGGCGCTTTTTTTTCAACGATTCGGTAACATTGATTGTCGCAATACATTGTGATAATATGCATGACAGTTCGTACTGTCATCCTCCTGCTCGCGGGTTGTCACATCGGGCGAGCATGGGCTACTTCGCATCAAGGGGAGGGCAGATGCGAGTCCGTGCACTAGAAGGCATGTCCATGAGAGAAGGAGGAGAGATGGCGGCTACCATTAGCCCGCATGGCGGGATCACCCGTAGGAGCTTCCTGAAGACCACGGGTGCGCTGGCTGGGGGCATCGCGTTGGCAGGCGCTTCTGCGCCAGCGCTTAGTAGCCTATCCGCAGCGGAGAAGGCCTACGCAGATTCCACTACCGAGATTGGCGGATACGGAGTTTGCCGTTCTAACTGCATGCAGAGCTGTCGCTTTGCAGCCCATGTGAGGGATGGCAAGATCGTCAAGCTGGAACCGGCTGATTACAGCCAGGACCTCTATCGCGGCAGTTGCCTGCGTGGCATGTCTTATATGCATCGTATCTACAACCCCGAGCGCATCAAGTACCCGCTGCGCCGCGTTGCTGGCACTGAGCGCGGTGCAGGCCAGTGGGAGCGCATCAGCTGGGATGAGGCTATCGAGGAGATTGCCTCTACCTTCCAGTCGATCATCGACGAATACGGCCCGAAGGCCATCGTGTTCGATTACGGCACGGGCAACTACGGCGAAGTCCAGGGGCAAACCGGCATCTTCAATCGCCTTGGTGGCGCTCTTGGCGTCTCCAAGCCCGCAGGCATGAACGACCTTGCCACCGGCTATGGCATCGACCGCGTGCTCGGCACTGGTCTGATGTACTTCGGCAACGAAGCGAAGTCCGTTCTCGATGCCTCGCACGTCTTCATCTGGGGCTCCAACCCCGTTCACTCGACGCCTCAGAACTGGCGTTGGATCCAGCGCGCTAAGGAGCAGGGCACCAAGCTCATCACCATCGATCCCGTGAAGACCGCGACGGCCCTCAAATCAGACGAGTACTTCGCAATCAAGCCTACGACGGACGGCTGCCTTGCCTTGGCCATGGCGAACTACTTGGTCGAGAACGGCCTGACCGACGACGAGTTCATCGCCAAGCGCACCACTGCGCCGTACTTGGTACGCCGCGACAATGGCATGCTGCTCCATGTGAGCGACTTCAGGGAAGTGACCGAGGGCGCAGACGATCCCGTGTATGTCTGGGACAACGCCACTGGCAGGATCGCGCTGTCCACCGAGGCGGCAGACCCCGCGCTCGAGGGCAGCTTCGAGGTGGAGGGCATTCCTGTTGACACCTCCTACACCCTGCTGAAAGAGCGCCTTGCCGAGTTCCCTGTTTCGCGCGCTGTTGAAACGTGCGGCATGAGCGAAGAGGACATCGTCTACCTGGCAGAGACTCTCGCCAATGCTGATGCGGTGACGGTCAACATCCCCTTCGGCATGGACCACTACTACAACGGCTACCAAACCTGCTGGGCCATTGCCATCCTGATGGCGCTAGCAGGTCAGCTTGGTCGTGATGGTGCTGGCTTCTCGGGCATCTACCTGAATACCACCATCGGCCTCAACAACGCAGCCCTGTGGGCTGCCAAGGGCTATAAGGGCCAGGCGACCACCTTCCCCATGACCATGCTGCACGAGGTTGCAGAGACCCAAGAGCTCAACGGTGAGCCGTATCCGGTCAAGGCCCTGCTCTCCATCACTTCGAACTCTTGTAGCAACTGGCCTTCGCAGAACAACTTCCTTGAGAAGATCTATCCGAACCTTGAGCTCGTGGTGGCCATGGACATGGAGATGAACGATACGTGCCGCCATGCAGATATCGTCTTGCCCACGGCATCGTTCTACGAGAATGAGGACTTCCGCAAGGCCCACAACCTGCCGTACGTGGTTCATCAGGATAAGGTCATCGATCCGCTCTATGAGGCTAAGGACGATGTTGAGATCGCCTGTTTGATCGGGCAAGCGATGGGCTTGGATGCCGCCTTCCCTGAGGGATACGGCTTCGAGAACGCCGCGAAGGCGCTGCTTTCGAGCGAGGCGTGCACCAAGGCGAACATCACGCTCGAGCGCCTGCGCGACGAAGGGTTCATCGAGGTGACCGTCGTGCCTGGCAAACCGACCATCGTTGGCCGTGCCAAGTTCCCCACGAAGTCGGGCCTGGCCCAGCTTTACACCGAGAAGCCTGCTCCTCGCGTCAACTACGGGCAGGATATCAAGGAGCGCTTCCCCAAGGAGCATTTGGTCTACTACCAGGAGTCGGCCGAGGTATCGGAGAACAGTGAGGCTGCCAAGAAGTTCCCCATCGTGTTCATACAGGAGCATTCGCGTTGGCGCACCCATTCGCAGTGGTTCAACTCTCCCATCCTGAAGGAGCTCGACCCCAAGCCCGTGTTCAAGATGAGCGCCGCCGATGCTGCCGAGCGCGGCATCGTCGATGGCGACATCGTTGAGGTGTTCAACGACCGCGGCCATATGGTGGTCGAGTGCATCATCGACCCGAGCCTGCCCGCCGGCATGAGCCGCATGCCCAAGGGCTGGCAGCGTGACCAGTTCATCGAGGGTGGATATCAGGAACTGACCTATCCGATCCATGACGAGTGGTCCGTAGCCTTCAATTTCTACGATACCCGCGTCGACGTACGCAAGAAATAGGGAAGGAGCCATTATGCGTTATGGATTTGCCATTGACCAGAACCGCTGCATCGGTTGCCATACCTGCGCCGTTGCTTGCAAGATAGAGAACAACCTTCCCGACCAGGTGTGGTGGAACCGAATCCTCACCGATGGCGGGGAGGAGATGGATGTGCCGGAAGGCGAGTTCCCCGAAGGTAAGATCGACTACATCCCCGTGAACTGCCAGCATTGCGAGAACCCTGCGTGCGTGAAGGTGTGCCCCGTGGGCGCCACCTATAAGGACCCCGAGACGGGTGTGGTGCGCCAGGACTACGACAAGTGCCTGGGATGCCGCATGTGCATGAGCGCTTGCCCCTATACGGGCGTTCGCTCCTTCAACTGGGAAGAGCCTTCCTACGTGCTGGATATGTCCTTGGGCGACAGCGATGTGGCCACCCATGTCAAGCACACGGTGGAGAAGTGCACGATGTGCTGGCATCGCATCGCCAAGGGCGAAGAGCCCGCATGCATCAGCGCTTGCCCGGGTCGTGCCCGCTATTGGGGGGATCTAGACGACCCCAATTCGGAGGTGAGCAAGGTCATTGCCTCTCATGGCTCAAAGCAATTGCTTGAAGACCGCGGCACCAACCCCTCCATTTACTACCTGAAGTAGGCTGACCTCCCTGTTAGCGGGGATTTCTCAGAAAGGGTCCATTATGACTGATCTAACGAGCGCTGCTGTCGCTGACAGCGGCTTCAACAAGAGCGTGCCCACGCCTGAGTCGCCCAAGGACTCCGGCAAGTGGAACAGCAAGGGAACCACCATCGGCATAGCCGTTTCGGGCGTGATCGTGATCATCGGCCTGGTGCTGTGGGCCATTCAGCTCACGGGCGGCATGGTCCAAACTGGCATGCGCAACCTCGATTCCTGGGGCCTCTACATCACCATGTTCATGTTCTTCGTCGGATTGTCTGCCGGCGGCCTTATCATCTCGTCGGTGCCCAAGGCCTTTGGCATCAAGGGATTCGGCGGCATCTCCAAGGTAGCAGTCATGACCTCGATTGCTGCGACCATTGCTGCCGTTGGCTTTGTCATTGTTGACATGGGCCAGCCCTTGCGGGTCTGGGAGCTGTTCGCTTACTCCAACCTTGGATCGCCTCTCATGTGGGACATCATCGTCATCGCAACGTATCTCATCTTGTCGTGCGTGTATCTGTGGGCTCAGATCCAGGCAGAGAAGGGCAAGGTCTCCCAGAAGGCCCTCCGCGTCATCTCGGTTATCGCCCTGGTTTGCGCAGTTCTGGTTCACTCGGTGACTGCTTGGATCTTCTCCTTGCAGCCCGCTCATGAGTTCTGGTACACCGCGCTTCTGGGGCCGTGGTTCGTCTCGTCGGCGCTGGTGTGCGGCACTGCCCTGGTCATGCTGGTGTGCATGGGCCTCTCCCGTGCGGGTTACCTGGAGTTCTCGCGTGAGAACCTGGTGAAGCTTGCAAAGCTCCTGGGCGCATTCGTCATGGTCGACCTGTACTTCTTCGCTTGCGACCTGCTTACCGAGGGCTTCCCTGGGGCTGATGGCGCTGCAGTCGTGCAGATGCTGGTGTCGGGACCTCTGGCGCCTTTCTTCTGGATCGAGATCATCGGCTGCATCGTTTGCGCGGTCATCTGCTTCACGCCGTCCCTGCGCAAGCCTGGCATCCTCGGCATCGGCTGCGCTCTGGCCATCATCGGCATCTTCTGCAAGCGCGTGCAGCTGCTCGTCGGCGGCTTCCAGCTGCCGAATCTAGACATGCCGGGCGCGCTCCCGTCGAGCCTGATCACCAACTGGTCGGGTACGTACGAGCAGGCTTATGCGGGCCTCGTCTATGCACCCACCATGCTTGAGTTCGGCGTCTGCATCGGCGTGATCGCCCTTGCATTCCTCGTGTTCTTCCTCGGGATGAAGCTGCTTCCGCTCCGTCCGAAGCCTGAGGACAAATAGGCCTCCCTTCCCTTGATTGGTGCGCCGTGGTGCTGGCATTGCTTGGTACCACGGCGCACCGCCCTTAGAGGAAGCGTGCTTTAAGATTACCAGGACGCCAGCTCGGTCGAAGGGCTGGCGTTTCTTTTCATAGGAATCCTGCAAATATTTCCGTAGAGGATGCAAGCGAACCATGTTCAAGAAACTCGTGCTTACGTTCCTGAGCCTAGCTGTCATAGGCTGTTGCGTGCTCGCTGCTGGCGCCTTGGCGCAACCAGGCGTAGCACCTCTGCCCCAGCGGATAGCCGAAGACTCTCCCTGTCCTGCAACGGGATGTGCTTCGGGGAACTGCCATGGCTTCGACAATGTGCCGACACCAGACGGGATCACGGAGATGCGCTGTCCCGAGGCAAGTTGCTCGTCTGTTGAATGCCATGCTTGGTCGGAGCTAGTCACGCGCTACCATCAAGCTTCCGATGCTTCGCTCAACCTCTGGATACTCATGCCCGTAGCGTTCGTGATCGTGCTCGTCATGGTCGTTCGCAAGGTGAGGTGAGCTCATGGGAAAGTTGGTCATGGATGCAGTCGCCCTGGTGGTGTACGTCGTGGTTTCGCTCCCAGCGCTCACAGGTATCGCCCTTCATGAATGGCTTGGGCTAGGCGTCTTCGTAGTTCTTGCCGTGCATTTGGCACAGCACCTTGATACGCTTACGAGCCCAACGGGTAAGACGAAGGCTGCACGTTGGGCCCGCATTGCCCTTGGGATCGCGCTTGCCATTGCCCTTGTGGTCGTGGTCGTGTCCGGCCTCATGATGTCAGGGGCAGTGCTCGGATTCCTTGGATACTACGCTGAAGGGTATTACTTCTGGAATCCCCTTCATTCCATCTCGGCCAAGGTGCTCCTCGCCTTGGTGCTCATTCACCTATTCGTGAACGCTCGCGCCTTCAGGCTCCTCATGCGCAAGTGGCGCAAGGACTAGCGAAGAAAGTGGCAAGCAGCTCGGATACCGCACGGAAATAGGGGCTGGTCGTCTGAATGCTCAGCTCTTCGGCAAGCTTTGGCGCAAAGGCAGAGGCGTGCTCGACAATGAATGCGCGATAAGCGGCTTGCGGGGACCCTCCTGGCAGCTCGTCGAAGGCAGGCGAGGTCTCGACGGGTGACGCGATGCCCGCTGCAAGGGAAGCAAGGTATTGGAGCAGCTCCATCTCAGTGCTGATGGCATCGAGCGGATCATTCGTGCCATCAGGGTTGCCGAGGCCGCATTTGTGGCAGAAGCGCTCGACTTCCATGGAGTAGCGATTCACGAAGAGAAGGGGCTCAACGCCATCCTCTTTTGCGCGCCAATAGCCCTCATAGGGGCTGCAGGCTGGTGTTGGTGAGCCGACGAAGAGGCGCGTGGCCTCAGCGCGCAGCTCGTGAAAGTCGCTCTCTTCCACTCCTTGGGCCCAGTCGGCCCCGAGTTCGATTCCGAGGCATCCCCAGATCTCTCTGGCAGCTGATTCCCATTCGCCGTTTGCGATAGTGTCGGCGAGCTCTTCGGTAGGATAGCGAAGGCTGAAGGCGAGAAGCTCGCATGAAGCCGCTCGAAGCTCCCAGAGCTCCTGCTCTGGTCTGGGGGACTGACGGGTCTCGTCTGCTGCTTCGAGGCTTGATTCTTCAGTAAGCTTGCTCATCGTTTATCTCCTCATTATGGTAAGCGGCTATGAACCGCTTTTCGACTGTTGGTGCGATTCTGATAGGGAGGGGATTAGCTGCGGGCCTTGTTGCTCTCGAGTCGCGCGTTGACCATCGAAACGATGTCCTCGTCAGCAAGACCTGAAGCCTTGCAAACGCGAATCATGTCATCTATGAGCAAGTCCACTGGCGTGTCTCCAAGATAGGTCGCATTGTTGTTGCTTCGCTCCGCGACGAAGGTTCCGCGGCCTTTCCTGGTGGTGATAAAGCCCTCTCGCTCAAGATCCATGTAGGCACGATTGACGGTGTTGTAGCTGATGTCAAGCGTAACCGCGAGGGCTCGAACCGTAGGAAGCTGGTCCCCTTCCACATAGGCACCCGACCCAATGAGGTAGGCTATGCGATTCTTGATCTGAATCCATACGGGCAAACCCCCATTGTGGTCGATCTCGAACGAGTCTAGGGGGCACTCCGCTGTGGTCTTGTCGCGATTCCTTGCTTGCATGTCATAAGCATATTGCATCATCTCTCTATTGCCGCGATGTTTTCTCAATTCCTACATTTTCGTTTTCTGTCTTGAGAGCCTTGGTCTCAGGCGTCTTTGGTGGCAGAAGGGTCGACGAATCCGTCGCTCACCGCCGAGGGCACGGTGACAACAGAGCTACCGGATTTGCGGACGGTCTCGTATTGCATGAGCATGGTGCGAAGGGCGAGGGCCGCTTGGGGGTCGCCATAGGTCTTGGCAGCCTCTGCGAGCATCTCGGCGACATCGACTTCGACTGAGGCCACGGACATGCGGGCGTTCTTCTCGCGGTCTGCCTGGGCCTCGAGGGACATCACATCCACAAGCTCATCGGGGATGATGATGTCGCGGACCTTCACGGATATGATGTCCACGCCCCAGCCAGCAGATTCCTTTTCGATGTCGGCCTTGATCTCGGCATCTAGCTGGTCGCGGCGCAGGGCAACCTCAGCTACGGTGGAGCGGCCTACAGCTTCGCGCATGGCTGTTTGAGCCAAAAACGATACGGCAGCATAGTAATCCTCGACCTCCATGCAGGCCTTCTGGGCATCCCAAACCATCCAGAACAGCACGGCATCAATGTTGACGGGCACCAGGTCGGCCGTGAGGGTCATCTCCGCATTGAAGGGAGTGGCTATGGTTCTTTGGTCGACGCGAATGGTTCCGTGCTCTATGACGGGGATGGTGAGGTAGAGGCCGGGTCCTACCACGCGCGAGAACTTGCCAAAGCGCAATACGACTACCTTTTCCCAGGAGAGGGCTATGTGGAACGTCGAGACGGCTAACAGCGCAACGACCACCATGATGCAGATGGTGAGGAAGTCGATGGTGCCGTTGATAAGGTAACCGAGGCACAGCACGATGAGGCACGAGACGACGAAGACAGCGACGCTGAATATGACGGCGCCGTTTCGCGAAGACTTGCGTGGTACGTAATAGGTGGCAGCGTTCATCTCCGCTTGCTTGTCGCTGAGCGGCTGCTTCTTGCTATATCTTGCATACATGTTGGCACGCTCCCCATCGTAGGCGCTCTTGGTGTTGGTGAAGGCCATGGGCGCAACTCCTCCCTTACGCGAGTCCGTAGAGCATCGCTGGCATTTGCGTAACATCGTATACGCTCATGCCCACTATGCACAATCGTACGCACAGGCCTCCTACGAGCAAGCCTGCTGATACCCAAATTAACTGAAGGCGAGCGTTGTCTTGCGTGAGCTTCCGCTCGAGGATCCAAGGAATCACGAGTCCCACCATGACGATTCCCACCCAGAACGAGGGCGAGAGGGGACCGCATAACGTAACGCTGGCTGCGAGGCTTGTGCTTGGATCGGACAAGAGCCAAGCGCCATAGGCGACTACGCACAAAGCCTCGAGAACGATGAGGATGCTATCTACTCTGACGAGCTTGGCCATCACGTCGAAGTAGGAGTAGCGCGATTCAGTGAAACCGTAGGCAAAGAAAACGATAGCTATGCCGCAGGAAAGAGACGAGAGCGTGAAGAGCACGGGCAGGAGAAAGGTCTGATAGGCAAGGACCGCCTCCATGAACCCGAGAAGCACGCCGGTGTAGATGCAGCCCGCTAACCCGAAGATGATCCCTGCGAAGCCGAGAACCATGACAACGGTCCGGGGCAGCGCGATGTTCTCGAACGTGGCTTGGATCGTGAAGGCGAGCATCACCGCCAACGCAATGGCGAGTATCCAAGCGCCGACGCTCACCGGCGAGAGCGTAGGGGAGAGGAAGAGGGAGAGCAGGCGATTGGGAAGACCCAAGTCTGCCACAAGGCACAGGATGCCTACGGCTAGGATGACGAGGCTGATGATCCAGGCTCTCGAGAAGAAGCTGTTGGGCAATAGATAGCGCTGGGGGCCAGAGGGTGGCCGGTTGCTGACGTGGGCATTGCCTTTGAGCAGGTTTGCAAGTTCAAGCACGGAAAGAATCACGCAAGAGCCCGAGCCTGTTCCTCCTAAGAACAGATAGCATGTCGTTAACGCATTAAACAAGATTCCAAGGCTCCCCGATTAGCTGGTCTCGATAGCATATTATCGCAATACGTTGTGACAATCGAAGTATAGCATTGCAAGCCTGCGCGGGAACGTACATTTGCAGGCAGAAAGGCATTGCGCGGATCGGGCCTTGGCCTATGAAGCATCATGGAGTGCGCAATGACTTGGATATGTAGCTTGCGTCGCGTCAGGAGATGAACAGGATAGCAGCCACAACGAGCACCCTGAGCGAAGCCGCTTACTTCGATTACCTTGAGCCTTACGGCTCTGAGCTTGCAGAGCGCTTCGGCTATGCCAGCTTGGTCAAGGACATCGCCTTCTGGCACAAGAGCGGCATCGAGTCTCCCGATGCGGTAGTCGTGGGACTTTTCCTGCTCGCGAAGCTCATCGCAGATGTGTGCGCACCCAATAAGCTCGAGCTCTTGGAGAGCCCGCAGAAATCGGGCCTGTTCGTTTGCTTCAACGTGGCTCTGCGCAACCATGTGAGCGAGCTATTGGATGCGCACACATCTGCGATGAGCTGTCCGAGGGAGGCGCGCAAGCGCAGCAAGACGATAGCGTTCTGG
>CANOHY010000051.1 GCA_947565915.1 uncultured Eggerthellaceae bacterium
ATTAGCTGCTTAGAATACAAGATGGTATCGTGCTTCAGCTCGGTATAGCTCCCTTGCCAGGTTTGCAGGTTCTTGCGATCCCATGCCTCGCTGGTCATGAAAGCCGGATAGGTATCATCCTTGCTCACCAGCAACGGGTTGAGCGTGTAAAGCCATTGGCTGTAGAGGCTCCCCTGCCACACGGAATCGCCGGCCTTGGCTATCTCGGTGCGCAGCTTGTCCATCTGCTCGGTATAGCCAGCATATTGCGTCTGTCCCTCTTCCTCCAGGATGTCCAACGCCACATCGGAGCCAAGTGCCGCGGGCACGTCCAAGGCAGAGGGCAGCATGCGATCGGCCACGTTGTCGTATACCAGCTGCTGGAAGATGGCCTCATCAAGCGAGAAGCGCTGCCCCATGAAACGGAAACCCTTGATGTCATCGGCGCTGTATTGCGACTCATCCACTACCACCACCGAGCTGATCTTAGGCGGCTCCACCTTGCTGGTAAGGTCCTTGTACTTGTTCCATGCATTGGCGTTGCCTGCCAGCTTGCTCGCATCAACGTCGGCACCATAGGCGGCCGTTATCAGCGGGTAGTACTCGTAGAAGCCGCAATCGTCACTCGCGCCAGCGAAGAAGCTGGTCACCGTGTAGATAGACTCCCACTCCTTGTCAGCCGCAGCTCCCGTGCCGTCATCGAGCGCCAAGTTGATCAGAAGCGCGCTGCGGTTCAGCTCATCCGCATCCCCCGCCAAGCTGCTGCCATCCTGCAAGAAATGCGTGCGCCCATACAGCATCATGGCTCTGAAGTAGCGCTCGAGCTTCTCGTTGCCCTCGTAGTAGCCACGTGGCTTGTATTGCGAATAGTCTTCCTGGCTTCCCGTGATGCCGCTCGTATCCATTCCCTGCGCGGCATTGATCTTGCTCACTTCCGCATCCGCTACGGAAGCAGCACTTGCGGGAACCGTCGCCGAGGGGTCGAGCAGCTTCAATGCCGTAGCGAAGAAGGCCACGTTTCGATTCGCCGCGCTCTCCCACTCGGTGCCCACGAGCTGCTCTTGCTGGGCGAGGGATTCGTCGAGCATGCGATGCGTGAGCGAGGTCAGCTCGCTTGAGAGGTTGTTCTGCTCCAAGTTCTTCAACAGGTAGGCGAAGTAGAGGTGATATGTGTGCATAACAGAATCCGTAGTAATAAAACTAGGAAGATTGCTGTAACGATTCGACTCATACAGCTCGTAGAATTCGCTGTGGCCATAATCCGCAGATACAGCGAACTCATTCTCGGCAAGCTTCTCGATAAGCTCAGCATCGTATTTGGCTGTAAGCGAGAAATCCTTGGCATTCACCACATTGCCCAAATCATCGCTCACCTCGTAAGAACTGATGGAGCCATAGCCATTCGTTGCCTCGACCTCGTCTCCATCCACATTCAGCTCATTGCCCTCAACTGCACCACCATTGAGCGAAGGGCTGCTGCCGCTCGTGTAGGCTGCAAGCGCTGGGGCTGCGCCAAACGAATCCATGAAGCCCGAAAGGTCCACCAGCGTGGGACGCTGGAGCAGCTCCACGCGGGCTCCCGTAGAGTCCACTACCACCGAGGGCTCGCCCTCGCGCGCTATGGTGCCGCTTTGACCACCACCGCCAAGAACGTTCATCAGCAGCACGACCAGCAGCACCACCACTACAACGCAGGCGATGCCGATGCCTATCACCTTGCCGCGAGCATTCGCAGACTGCACGGGAACGCCTTGGGCTGGCACGGTGATCCGAGGAGTGCTGATCAGCGGAGGTTGCACTGCGGCTCCTTGCGCTTGGGGAGCTTGAGAAGCTTGCGGCAATGGCGCTGGTGCGGGATTCGCAGGAGTTGCAGATGAGGAAGATGCGCCCTCGGTGCCGGTTAACGACGTAGCGGACTCGCCTATCTCGGGAAAGCGCGACCCGCAGCTCTTGCAGAAAACGGCATCATCCTTGTTCTCGGTACCGCAGTTGGGACAGAACATCTAGCCTCCTATCGCCTCGGCGCTCCTTTGGCGCAAGCCCTGCAAGACCGCATTCAGGTCAGCGGGCAAATCGTCTTCGAAATGCATTATCGCATCTGTTATGGGATGGTTCAAACCAAGTTGGTACGAGTGCAAGAACTGCCTTTGCAGCCCCAGATTGGCCTTTTCATGGCGCGGACGATGCGCGGTGTAGAGCGGGTCTCCCACCACCGGATGCCCGATGTATTCCATATGCACGCGAATCTGATGCGTGCGTCCCGTGTAGAGCTTGCAATCCACCAGCGTGTAGCCGTTGTCGTGCATCTGCGGCTCGAAGCGCTCGAGCACCTTGAATGTGGTCATCGCATTGCGAGCAGAATCGCAGTCTCTCACCGCCATGCGCAAGCGTTCCTTTGCATGACGCGCTATCGGTGCATCGATCAAACCCGTGTCGGGACCTATGACGCCATGAACGAGCGCAAGGTAATGGCGATCGACTGCCCGATTGGCAATGGCATCCATCAGCAGCTGACCAGCCTCATCGGTCTTGGCAGCAAGCATTAGCCCGCTCGTGTCCATATCGAGCCGATGCACGATTCCCAGCCGGTCGCGCTCTCCCTGCACATCGCACAAGCCGCTTGCGCCGTATCGGTAGATGAGCGCGTTCACTAAGGTGCCCTCGCGATGGTCTTCCGAGGGATGGCATATAAGGCCAGCCTGCTTCGAGAGCACGATGATGTGGTCATCCTCGAAGCGTATGTCCAAGTCGATGAGCTCGCCTTGAAGGGGCGTTTCCACTGCCTCCTCGTCAACCTCGTAGACTATGGCCTGCCCCATCTTCACGAGCGACTTCTTGGAGGCTTGCTGCCCGTTCAGAAGCACGCGGCCCTCTTCTATGGCGCGCACCGCAGCCGATCGGCTCGCATACAGCTCCCGCATTGCCAGAAGGCTGTCCAGTCGCATCCCCTCGTCGGCAGCGTTGGCCTTATAGCAGCGCGAGGCCGTCATAAGGCATCCTCGCCTTCTGCGACAGCATCGTCTTTCGTCTCATGCGCGGGCGTTTTCGAGCCTGTGCGCTTGACGTCGCCCGTTCCCAGGAACATGCCAACCAATAGCAGCACGATTCCACAGGTCACGCCAATATCAGCTACGTTGAAAACGGGAAAATCCATGAACGTGGTGCTGAGGTAGTCGAGCACATAACCCTGCGCGAAGCGATCGATGGCATTTCCCACCCCGCCGGCAATCACAAGCGCGATGCCTGCGATCTGCACCAAGGGAATGCCCTTCAAGTCCCAAACGAAGTAGGCCAGCAGCAGTGCGCAGACAGCAACGCTCACTACTCCCAAGAGCACTGGGTTGCCCGCGAATATGCCCCATGCCGCACCCGTGTTGAACACGATGCGAATGTCAATGAGCCCGAAGAGGATCGAGCACACCACCATGCCTTGGGCATACCCGCTCAAAAGCGCCTTCACCACTTGGTCGAGCAGCAACCAAGCAGCGCAGATGGCGCACAGCGCTACAACCTTGCCCTTGGGCGACATGCTAGCGAGCATCGAGCGCATCACCACAGCGCTTGCAAACTTCTGGATGGTTCGCATTGCCGCCCAGCACGCGGTAGTTCCAACAGCGTGGGCACTTCTCGCCCGGGGCCTCGCTCACTATGGCAGCAAGCTCCTCGCCTTCTGCGAACGTCACCTCTGAGACGATGAACAGCTCGCCGAGCACTTCAGGACCAAAGGCTTCGAGCGCATGAAGCTGCTCGGCAGGCGCCATGATTCTCACCGATGCCTCTTGGCTCTTGTTGATGCGCTTATCGTTGCGCGCCTCCTCAAGCGCCTTGGTGGCCACCTCGCGTGCTGCAAGAGCAACCTCGAACGCCTCGATATCAGCACACCCGTCATCGGCGGGCAGTTGCGGCATGAAGTCCTCGCGCGCAGGCCAGCCAGCCAGCTGTACGCTAAAGGGACGACTTCCTTCGCCTTTCATGAGAGGCGGATAGCTCTCCCACACTTCGTCGCAGGTGAATGACAGTATGGGGGCCATCACCCGCACGAGCACCTCCAGCACGTTGGCCAGGACCGTTTGCACCGCACGGCGGCGAGGGCTTCTCGGAGCCTCTGAGTACAACCGGTCCTTCGTCACGTCCAGGTACACGCTCGAAAGCTCGTTGACGAATTCGTAGCATTCGCGATAAACCGAGTTGAAACGGTAACTTGCATAGGCATCTTCCACCGTGCGCAGAAGCTTATACGTGCGCGCAAGGAAGTAGCGGTCGACGGGCTCCAGGTCGTCCCAGCTGGAAACAGCATCGTCATCGCCGAAATCGAAGAGGTTGCCAAGCACGAAGCGATAGGAGTTGCGGAACTTGCGATAGGCATCGGAAACCTGCTTCAAGATGCCATCGGAAATGCTCACGTCCTGCGAGTAGTCCACCGAAGACACCCAGAGGCGCAGCACGTCGGCGCCGAACTTCTCCATCACCTCTGCCGGGTCGACGCCATTGCCCTTCGACTTCGACATCTTCTCGCCGTTCTCGTCCATGGTGAAGCCGCAATGCATGACCGATTTATAGGGCGCTTCTCCATAGGCGCCGATGGAGGTCAGGAGCGCCGACTGGAACCAGCCGCGGTGCTGATCAGAGCCCTCCAGGTACATCTCGGCTGGGAAATGCAAGCCCTCTGCATGGCGATGGAGGCACACGCTGGTGTGGCTCACGCCCGATTCCCACCATACATCCAGAATGTCCTTCTCGGGAACGAGGTCGCCCACGCCTGCTCCGCAATGGGGGCAGGTGGTGTCAGCAGGCAGGTACTCGCTTGGTTGCTTGATGAACCAGGCATCGGCACCTTCGTTGTAGAACAGATCGATGACCGCATCGAACGTCTCGACGCTGGCCACCGTCTCGCCGCACTTCCCGCAGGTAAACAGCGGAATGGGAACGCCCCACGAACGTTGGCGGCTAATGCACCAATCGGGTCGGTCGGCAACCATGGACCCAATACGATTCGACGCCCAAGCTGGAATCCACCTTACATCGCCTTCAATAGCCTCTAGCGCACGTTGGCGCAGACCCGTATCATCCATCGAAACGAACCATTGGCTAGTCGCACGGAAGATCACCGGCTTGTGGCAACGCCAGCAATGGGGGTAGCTATGCTGCAGGTCCTCGTGCATGATCAGCATGCCACGCTCGTCGAGCCACTCGATGATGACCGGATTCGCCTCGTTGACCTCCATGCCGCTGAAGGGGCCACCAGTGCCCATCTCGGTGCCAACGTAGAATCGACCGTCGTCGTCCACTGGCATCACCACGGGCACACCGAATCGCATGCCAGCAAGGTAGTCGTCCATGCCGTGGCCAGGTGCAGCGTGAACGATGCCCGTGCCATCTTCCAGCGTTACGTAGTCAGCATATACGAACACGCCCTCTTCGCCCTGATCGCCGAATATGGGCTGTTTGTAGCGGTTCTGAGCAAGCTCGGCGCCTGTCGCCTGCCAACCCTCCACCACGCGCGCGTCGCTCCAGCCGAACTTCTCCGTGAGCTTTTCCACCAAAGCCTTGGCCATGATGAAGGCGCGCCCATCGTGCTCGACGGCAACGTATTCAGCTTCGGGATGCAAGATGACGGCATCATCGGCCGGCAGGGTCCAAGGCGTGGTAGTCCAAATGGCAACGTCCAGCTTGCCTTCCCAATCCTCCAAGCCCGCAGGAACGGTGGTCATCTCAAAGCGCACGAAGATAGCAGGGCTCACCTCATCGCCGTATTCGATCTCGGCCTCGGCGAGTGCCGTATGGCACGACGAGCACCAATGGATGGGCTTGCGTCCCTTGTAGATTGCACCATCGAGGTACATCTTCTTGAAGACTTCCACGTTTCCCGCTTCGTAATCGGGCAGGAAGGTAAGATAGGGATTCTCCCAGTCAGCATTCACGCCAAGGCGCTTGAAGCCTTCGCACTGCACGCCCACATACTTCTTCGCCCACTCGCGGCAAAGCCGACGTACCTCAGGCTGTGGCGTCTTGCGGAACTTCTCGGTTCCCAGCGTCTCTTCCACCATGTGCTCGATGGGCTGCCCATGGCAATCCCAACCGGGCACGTAAGGAGTGAAGTACCCACGTTGGGCATGGCTCTTGTTCACGAAGTCCTTGAGTATCTTATTGAACGAATGGCCGATATGGATGGGGCCGTTCGCGTAGGGAGGCCCATCGTGCAAGACGAAGGGCTCGCCATCCTTGTTCTTCTCCAAGACCTTCCAATACAAGCGCTCTTGCTCCCAAAGCTCAAGCCTCTTCGGCTCGCGCTCGGGCAAGTTGCCCCTCATGGCGAAATCCGTTTCGGGCAGGTTCATCGTATCCTTGTACTCGTTTGCCACGCCTCGACCTTTCCTCGTAGACAAATCTAATAGTATACAAGATGCACTCGTGTACAATACATGCACATAATGCGATGGATTAAGGAGTTCTTCCATGGATTTTCAGATTGTCACCGATTCGAGCTGCAACCTGCCCGATCCGATAGTAGAACGCTTCGACCTCAAGATTCTGCCCCTCACGTTCATTGCGGACGGCAAGCAGTTCACGAGTTACACCGACGGCAAGCAAAGCGACCTCAAGCAGTTCTATGACATGATGCGCGAGGGCACCGTGTTCACCACGTCGCTACCCAGCTCCAAAGACGCCGAGAACCTTTTCCGCACCACCTTCGAGGGCGGAAAGGACATCCTCTACATCGGCTTCTCGAGCGGCCTTTCGGGCACGTACGAGGCGATGTCGAGCGTGCTCGATACCGTCGCTGCCGACTACCCTGAGCGAAAGGCGCTGCACGTTGACACCTTGGCGGCATCGCTTGGCGAAGGACTGCTGGTATACCTTGCTGGAGCAATGGCCGAATCTGGCGCATCCATCGAAGAAGCTTGCGCATGGGTTGAGGACAATCGCCTGCATATGGCCCACTGGTTCACTGTCGACGACCTCATGTTCCTTTTCCGTGGCGGACGCGTTTCCCGCACGAGCGCTTGGGCTGGCTCCATCCTGAACATCAAACCGGTTCTTCACGTTGACGATGACGGCTTGCTCATCCCCGTTTCGAAGGTTCGCGGCCGCAAGAAGTCGATCTTGGCCATGCTCGACCACATGCGCGAAACGGCTATCCAGCCAGTCAGCGAGCAAACGGTATTCATCAGCCACGGCGATTGCATTGACGACGCGGAGTTCCTTGCCGGCAAGATACGCGAAGAGTTCGGCGTGAGCGACATCGTCATCAACTATGTCGACCCCGTCATCGGAGCCCATTCGGGACCGGGCACGCTTGCCCTCTTCTTCCTGGCCGACCATCGCTAGCCAGAGGGTGCCCTGAGCGTCGACTGCGCCTTTTCGCAGTATTGCGGTTGCCGCTTTGCAAGCTCACTTGTAATCAGCAGGATTCTTCGAAGAGGTGCCTGTGCCCGCATCCTTGAGGCGAAGCTCGCGCCCATACATCAGCAAGCCCTCTCCGAAGCGCTCCTTCACCTTATCGGTAGCTCCCATGAGTGCCGCATGGCTAGATGGTGGGTCCACCGTAGTGCCATCGTTGTCGAACAACGCAAGCTGGCTGCTTTCACGAGCTTGTTCGTCGAACCCGCTCACGGCTACGCCCACCAGCCGAAGGCCCATGCCAGGCTGCCAGAGCTCGTCGAGCATATCGTGCAGAAGCTCCTGGAAATAGAACTCGTCATCGGATGGTTGGGGCATCGATACCTGACTCGAACGAAACCTCAAGTTGTCATAGCGCACCTTCAAGGCAAGCTTGGTTCCCTTCAAGCCCTTGCGTCTCAAACGACGTCCCACCTTGGCCGCCATGATGTCTATCGAAGCGAGTATGTCAGCACGGTCGCGGTAGTCGCGAGAGAACGACATCTCCCCCGAAACCGACTTCACGTCGCTATCGGGCGAAACGGTAGCATCCTCTTGCCCTCGGACGCGGTCGAGCACAACCTTGCCCATCTTGCCGAAAGCGGCCACGAATGCTTCCTCGTCAACGCGGTACAAATCGCCCAGCGTCTCGATGCCACGTTCGTGCAGCTTTCTCTCGAACGAAGGGCCGATTCCGCTTAGCGCACGTACGGGCAAATGCTCTATGAAGCCCAGCTCGCTACCTGGCATCACCACCGTTAATCCACGCGGCTTGTCCATGTCGGATGCGATCTTGGCGATGGATTTCGAGCTACCCACGCCAATCGAGCACGTCACGCCCAATTCCTCGACGCGCTCCTGGATGCGTTGCGCGATTCTTATAGGGCTTTCGCGATTGAGGTCGTTCGGCGTTACGTCCATAAAGGCCTCGTCGATCGAAACCTGCTGCACATGGGGCGTTTCGTCGCGAAGGATCTGCATCACCTTATCCGATATCTCTCGATATCGGTCGAAATGCCCCTGGGTCCAAATAGCGTCGGGGCAAAGCCGCTCGGCCGTAGACGAGGGCATCGCAGAGTGCACGCCGTACTTGCGCGCTTCATAGGAAGCCGTTGCCACAACACCACGCCGATGGGCATCGCCGCCCACGATCACCGGTTTGCCACGCCAGCCAGGGTGGTCGAGCTGCTCTACCGAGGCGAAGAAGGCATCGAGGTCGACTAGCAGAATTGCCGGACCCATCCAGGCTTCTTCGAGTATGCTTTGCTGGTTTTTGCTTGTCATGGAAACAGTATGCCAATCACGGGCGCGCTTCTCAATGCATAGAGTGCAGCTCTATCATATATACTATATTTTGTGCTACTATTTTTAGCTGGTGCAAAGGAAAGGAATGCCACGGTGCCGCTCGGCGATAACACAACGCAAGAACCGCAGCTGGCAGGCAGCGAAGCAGCTTCCTGGATCGATTTCTCCAGCACCGAGAATCCCTTTGGCGCACCGGATTCGTTCATCCGTGCCATCGTGGATGCCACGAGCAATGGCGTGCTGTCCTATGCGCCCGACAGAGCAGCACACGCGTTCCGCAATACGCTCTCGCGCATCTGGGGCCTGCCACCCGAATCGTTCTTGGTAGGGTCCACGCCCTCGGACATGATCAAAGCTGCTGCCCAAACATTCGAGCCATGTTCGGTGGGCGTTACGGCTCCCTGCCCCACCGAATACGTGCTGGCCCTCAGCAATGCGAGCCACCAGATTCGCAAGATCACCCTCACGAGCTCCTACTCGACACCGCTAGCAAAGACGCTCGAGAAGCAGAATGTGCAAATCTCAGCAGCAGTGCTTGCCAACCCAGCCTTTCCCACTTCGCGCCTTCTTGCGCAGAACACGCTTGTGAGCTATTTGGAGACCTGCGACTGGGTAGTGGTGGACGAACGCTCGATCGAGCTCACCCTTGGCGGTCAGAGCATGATTCCGCTCACGCGCCAATACAAGAACCTGATCGTAGTGCAATCGCTCAACGACCCCTTCGCCATATCGGGCATGCAGGTGAGCTACTGCATCGCGCACCCCGACACCATTGCCGAGATTCGGCGCTTCTACGATGACTCGTCGGTGAACATGATGCCAGAAGTGCTTGCAGAGCCGCTCTTGATGGAGTATCCCAAGCTCGATGGCGTACGCGGTTTCCTCTACAGCGAGATTCCCTGGATGCAAACGATGCTCTCGCTTCTCCCAGGGGTCGACATCATTCCTGCGGAATCGAATTACGTCATGAGCTCCTTCAGAAATGACGGGCAGCTATCTCGCGAAGTCTCGAACGTGAAGGCTCTCGCCAAGCAACTCGAGCAAGCTGGCTTTCGCATCAAGAAGCTGGAGGGCATGCCCGGGCTGGGGTCGAGTGATTACTTCCTGGTAGCAGTGCGCACCCGCCAGCAGAACGAGGCGCTCATCGATACCATGCGCCAGCTCATCACCACTCCCTAGCGCATACGGCGCGCTTAGCCCCAACGCACACGGCAAATCCTCAATCCGGAAACGCCACTTGGCAGGAATCGCTTGCAATAGATGCGCTTAGTTGAACTTGAAGATCTTCTGAGCCAGGCGGTAACCACCCAGTCCGATGCGCCTTCCCAGCTCGGTTGGCAGGTTCGTCCCCACATTCAGCACGTTTGCCCGGATGGAAGCGTACATGTCGGGACGCTGCTGCTTGAGATAAGCCCAAAGGTCTGCGAGCTTCTGATCTGCCTCGTCGTTATTGATCATGCGCAAGAACACCGACGATATGCACATCATCATGGATAGGTAATTGCGCAGGTAATGACGCAGCTTATGATTGGCAACCTCATCCAAGTCCACTGCATCTATCATGGTCCGAGTTACGCGCAGATGCTGGTCGATGCGCGCCTTCATGATGTCCTCGTTGACCGACTGGCCTTCTCGGCCAATGAAGTAACGGTACAT
>CANOHY010000052.1 GCA_947565915.1 uncultured Eggerthellaceae bacterium
TAGCGCCTCGCCCTCGAGGCGACTGCCCCTGCGAGAACAGGGGAGCCAACCTGCAACAACCCCCACCTGGGGGTGTTTTTGTATGGAGGGGCGCGCACTGCTTCGCCTGTGGCGTACAATAATCAACGTTCTTTCAGGCAATAGGCAGAAGGATGCATGGATATTCAATTCTCCAGACGTACAGCACTTCTCATGCTGTGGGATATCTTCGCCACGTTCCTTTCCTATTTTTTGGCATCGCTGTTAACTGAGCAGTATGCGGAAGTGTTCGCTACGCACGAGATCTACTTCCTCTTGGGCGTGGCTGTGGTGGTTAATATCGTCACCTATGCAATCTTTCGCCTGTACAACAGCCTATGGGAATACGCTTCCATCGATGAGGCGCTTCGCATTGCCATAGCGGTAGGGCTTGGTACCTGCGTTACAGCAGTTATCCTGTGGATTTTGGGCGAATGGCTGCCCATCCGCGTGTATTTCGTTGCCATGTTCCTGATGATCTTCTTCGTGGGCGGTTCTCGCATGACCTTCCGCTTCGCGCGCAGCAAGCGCAACACCTTCAAGAAGACGAAGAAGGACGAGAACCGGCCGCGCACGTTAGTGGTTGGCGCGGGCGAAACCGGATCGCTTGCGATTTCGCGCATGATCTCGAAGGATCCAAACATGCCGGGTAACCCTCTTGCCCTGGTGGACGATAACGAATCGAAGCAGGGTCTGCGCGTGCACGGAATCCGTGTGATGGGATCAAGTGAGGACATTCTCGATATCGTCGATCGCTACGATATCGAGCAGATCGTCGTGGCTATTCCTTCGGCTTCTATCGATCAGCGCAAGCGCATCTATCAGATCTGCACTCAGACGGAGTGCACGTTGCGTACGCTTCCAAACGTGCGCGAGCTTCGCGTAGACGAGATCAACGATGTTGCCTTGCGCGAGGTGGACGTAGCCGACCTGCTTGGACGCGAGGAAGTTGTGTTGAACACGCGCATGGTATGCGGCTACATCTCGGGGAAGACTGTCTTGGTAACCGGTGGCGGAGGCTCGATTGGCTCGGAGCTTTGCCGCCAGATGTGCGCGGTGGCACCCAAGCGCATCGTCATCTTCGATATGTATGAGAACGACGCATACTTGCTGCGTAATGAGATCATGAATGCCTATGACGACATCGACTGCGTGGTGGAGATCGGCAGCGTTTGCGACATCGACCGGTTGGGCGAAGTGTTCAAGAAATACCATCCAGCGGCCGTGTTCCATGCAGCAGCGCATAAGCATGTACCCCTCATGGAGATATGCCCGCGGGAGGCAATCAACAATAATGTCTTCGGCACGCTCAATGCTGTAACCTTGGCTCATGAGTTCGGAGTTGATCGATTCATCTTCATCTCCACCGACAAGGCCGTGAATCCAACCTCGGTCATGGGTGCGACCAAGCGCATGGGCGAGATGATCGTGCAGCATTTCGCGCAGAAGTCCAACACCATCTTTGCGGCCGTGCGCTTCGGCAACGTGCTGGGCTCGAACGGGTCGGTTATCCCCATCTTCAAAAAGCAGATTGCTGCCGGCGGCCCGGTTACGGTGACCCACCCCGAGATAGAGCGCTTCTTCATGACCATTCCTGAAGCATCGCGCTTGGTAATCCAAGCGGGTGGTATGGCGAGCGGCGGGGAGATTTTCATCTTGGACATGGGCGATCCAGTGAAGATTGTGGACTTAGCACGAAGTCTGATCACCCTTTCGGGATTACGTCCCGAGCAGGATATAAAGATTACCTACACGGGGCTGCGTCCTGGCGAGAAGATGTACGAGGAGCTGCTCATGGACGAGGAGAACACGCTTCCTACCAAGATGCGCTCCATCATGATATCCACGGGCAAGAGCGTGGGCTTCGATGAAGTCGAGAGCAAGCTTGCCCTTCTGCATGAAGTGCTGGAATGCGACGATGAAGCGGCACTTGAAGCGCTGAACAAGGCAGTGCCTACTTACCAGATAACGAAAAACGAAGAAGGTCAGGAAGCGAAGGCTATCGATAAGTCGCGCGCAGAACTGCAGCGCGAGGAATCAGCAGGCTATCGAATCATCGATGAAGACAAAGATGAAGTGGGCGCAGACGGTTCGGTAGGTAAAGCAGAGTCGAAGTCGGAAGATAGAATTGTAATCGAGACTGCTGTTGTTGGATTAGCTGTGCCACAGAATGAAGATGCGATTGAAGGGGAGCAACATGACTGAGCAATACGACTACCTTATCGTGGGCGCAGGCTTGACGGGTGCCGTGTTCGCACAAGAGGCAACCAAGGCGCATAAGAGCTGCTTGGTCATCGACAAGCGCGATCATGTGGCGGGCAACATCTACACGAAGGACGTGGAGGGCATCCAGGTTCACGTGTACGGAGCGCATATCTTCCACACCTCCCTCAAGAACGTGTGGGAGTACGTGAACCGCTTTGCCGAGTTCAATAATTACGTGAACTCGCCCGTTGCGTACTACAAGGGCGAGGTATACAACATGCCCTTCAATATGAACACGTTCGCGAAGATCTGGCCAGACGTGGTAACGCCGACCGAGGCGCGCGCGAAGATTGATGAGCAAATAGCGCTGGAGCATATCACTGACCCGAGCAACCTGGAAGAACAAGCACTCTCTTTGGTGGGACGTGACATTTTCGAGAAGCTGGTGAAGGGCTATACCGAGAAGCAGTGGGGCCGCGATTGCGCCGATTTGCCAGCATCCATCATCAAGCGCCTGCCGTGCCGCTTCACCTACGACAACAATTACTTCAACGATCGATACCAGGGCATTCCCATTGGCGGCTACACGGCCATGGTGGAGCGCATGCTGGAAGGTGCTGACGTGCGGTTGGGTGTCGAATATCGCGACCTCATCGCAGAGGAGCCCGATATTGCCAAGCGCATCATCTATTGTGGGCCGATTGACGATTTCTACGACTACCGTTTAGGTAAGCTGGAGTATCGCAGCCTGCGTTTCGAGACTGAGACGCTCGACGAGCAAAACCATCAGGGTGTGGCCGTGGTGAACTATACCGAGCGCGAGATTCCCTACACGCGCGTGATCGAGCACAAGCACTTCGAATTCGGCACGCAGCCAAAGACGGTGATCACCCACGAGTTCCCCGCTGATTGGAAGCCGGGTGACGAGCCCTACTATCCTATCAACGACGAGCGAAACACAAAACTTTATGAGCAATATGCTCAGCTTGCCAAGTCGGAGGGCGACGTGGTGTTCGCGGGGCGTTTGGGCAGCTACAAGTACTACGACATGGACAAAGCCATCGCTGTAGCTTTCGACCTCGTGAAAAGCGAGCTTGGCGTAGAACTCTAAGTTCTCGTCTGGCAGCGTTAACGCGCTCGGCAAATCCTCAAGCCAAAACGTCACGAAATGGCCGCTGGCCATTTCTGCGTTTTTGGTTTCCGGAAATGCCGAGTCGCATCAACACTGCCAGACGAGAACATGGCAAGCGATGCTGCAATGGAAGCTTGAGGGTTTGCCAAGTCGCATCGAAGCCATTAAACATGGATATAGTCATAGCACGTTAGCGCTTGAGCTGTTTTCCAACCATGGAAAGGGTGTAGCCGATTCCGTTGTTCGAAAGGGTGTAGAGCCCTTCGCGCACAAGTGCGGCTGCATAGGCTGCCTTGCTCGAAGACGGCTCCTCGATACCTCGCGACTCAGCGAAGAGCTGTCGATTCGCGGGGGATAGCTCAGGGTCGGCGAACACTAAATCCGGGTTCATGCGCGCGAACATCGCTTGCGCTGCGGCACTGACCTCTTCGCTCATGCCGAGTACTTCCACTATCCCATTCAGGTACGTGAACCCACGTCGCACCATGGTCTCTAGGATTGCCGGGTCGTCGATTCCAAGTCGCTCGAGCACATCCATCATGGCTTGCCAACGATCGAGTGGCATGATGCCTTGGCGACGTACGAAAGCATCGTATTCCTCGGGGCTTTCCTCGCGATAGCAGTAGAAGGGTTCGTCCAGGTAGGCGATGGCGCCCGCTTGGCAAAGCGTTTCCACGAGGAAGGGGTTGTCGGCCCAACCAGCGCCCGGATATTCGGGGAAGCGGATGCCGTTTCGCTCGAGGAAGGTACGCCGATAGAGCGCTGACCAGATAGAAGGGTGATGACGCAGGAGGTGAGGTGCTTCGGCAATTCGGAAAGGCTGCTTGCGCGGCTTCACTCGATGGCGATAACTGCAGTTCAAACGGCTTTCCTGAGGTGTATCGGGGTTCAGGATGCGCCAGTAAGGCGTTTTCGCGATGTCGACAGATTCCTTGAACCTGCTCGCGAATCGCGTCATGGTCTCAAACATGTTTGGAAGGAGGTAATCGTCGGGTTCCACGATGGCAATCCATTTTCCACGCGCCTCATCGAGCCCGCGGTTGCAAGCAGAGCCGTAACCGCCGTTTGGCCTGTCAATCAAACGAATGCGTTCGTCACGCGCGGCATGCGCTTCCAGGATGCCAAGCGAGTCATCGGTTGAGCCATCGTTGATGCAGATGATCTCGATGTCGGGCAGCGTTTGGGCTTCGATGCTAGCAAGCGCTTGGTCGAGGTAGCGCTCGGCGTTGTAAACGGGCACAATGACTGATACTGCAGGACGCCAGTCCTTCGGGTTTCCAATGCATCCCTCTTCGATGACCGTATAGCCGCGCATAAAAGGCCTCCTTGGTCTAAGCGTTCAGATTCCGGTAGGCCTCGCACACGTCTTGCACATCGCCGATCATGCGCATGTGCCCCTTTTCGATCCATACGGCCTTCTTGCAAACGCGTTCGACTTGCTCGATGGAATGCGACACGAACAATAGCGTTGTTTGATGCTCTTGCACCAGCTCGGCAATACGTCGTTCGCATTTCTCTTGGAAGATGAAGTCGCCAACCGACAGCGCCTCGTCCACTACTAGGATGTCGGGAATCGTGGCGGTGGCCACTGCGAAGGCCACGCGCGCCACCATGCCCGACGAGTAGTTCTTCATGGGCATGTCGAGGAAGTCGCGCACCTCCGCGAAGTCGACGATGTCATCGAAGCGCTCGTTGATGAACTCCTTGCTGTAACCCAGAAGCGCGCCGTTGAGGTATATGTTCTCGCGTGCGGTGAGCTCCATATCGAAGCCAGCGCCCAGCTCGATGAGAGGTGCGATGGTGCCACCGATGGCCACGCGGCCTTCGGTTGGTTCCAGCACGCCCGCGATGATTTTCAACAGGGTGGACTTGCCCGAGCCGTTCGTACCAACGATTCCGTATTGCTCGCCCCGGTTCACCACGAAGTCGATGTCCTCCAGCGCCATGAACTTCTTGAAATGGAGCTGGCGTCGCATGATCTTGATGAAGTACTCCTTCAGGCTGTTCAGCTGCTCGGAGGCAATGTTGAACATCATGGAAACGTGATTCACTACGATGATGGGTTCGCTCATGTTCGGCTCCTAGATGTGCAAGATGAACTTGCGTTGGTTCTTGGTGAACACGAGGGCGCCTACGCCGAACGTGATAGCGGCCATGCCAATGCAGATGAGGCACTCGAGGGCTCCGGGATTGATGTTCCACATCATCACGTCGCGGAAGAGCTGCACGTAATGGTACATCGGGTTGAACTGCATGACAGATTGCATCCAAGGAGCAAGCATCTCGTAGGGATAGAACAAAGGCGTGGCATAGGTCCAGGCGGTCATCACCACGCTCCAGAGATGGATGACGTCGCGGAAAAACACGGCGAGCGCCGAGAGCAGCAAGCTGAGCCCCATGCTGAAGATGGTGACGCATATCACCACGAAGGGCAGACCCCAAAGCGCATGGATGGAGGGGCATATCTGGAAGTAGATCATCACGATGGCCACGGCCACCAGCGATATGGCGAAGTTCACCAGCTCGAACGCGACGCGTTCCAAAGGGAAGATCATCTTGTTGATGCGAATCTTCTTGATGAGCGACTGCGCGTCGATGATAGAGGTGACCGAACCCGACGTGGCGCGGTTCATGTAATCGAACAAGATATTGCCAAGGATGAGGTACACCGGGAAGTTCTCGATTTGGAAGCGGAACACGAACGAGAACACAGCAGCCAGCACGATCATCATCAGAAGCGGGTTGAGGATAGACCACAGCACGCCCAGCACGCTGCGGCGATACTTCAGTTTGAAGTCGCGCGATACCAGGGATTCGAGCACGAACAGATTGTGCCGCAGCTCGCTTCCTCGCTTCGGCTTGTTCACCTGTTCGTAGGCCGCGTCGGTATCGACGGGGTGGAATGGCGAGCCTTCGGTCTGCTTCGTTTCGGTTGATTTCATAGCGGCCATTATAGCCTAACGCCCTCGCGTTATACTTCTTTCCAAGCAAGGCATCACAGATAGGATAAAGCCGATGAAGGGAATCATCCTCGCAGGTGGCAGCGGTACGCGCTTGTATCCCCTGACCACCGTTACCTCCAAGCAGCTTCTGCCGATATACGACAAGCCCATGATCTATTACCCGCTCTCGGTTCTGATGATGGCGGGCATTCGCGACATCTTGGTCATTTCCACGCCAACCGACTTGCCCAACTTCGAACGCCTTCTGGGCGATGGCAGCCAATTCGGCCTGTCGCTTTCGTATGCTGAGCAGCCTTCGCCCGACGGCCTGGCACAGGCATTTATCATTGGCGAGGAGTTCATTGCAGGTGAATCATGCGCTCTGGTGTTGGGCGACAACATCTTCTTCGGCAATGGGATCAAGCGGCATCTTCGCAGTGCGGTCCAAAATGCCGAGCAGCACGGCGGCGCCACCGTGTTCGGCTATCACGTGGACGACCCCGAGCGCTTCGGTGTGGTGGAGTTCGATGAGGATTTCAACGCCATCTCAATCGAGGAGAAACCGGAGCATCCCAAGAGCAACTATGCGGTGACGGGCTTGTACTTCTACGATTCGCGGGTGTCGGATTTCGCGAAGCAAGTGAAGCCCTCGGCGCGCGGCGAGCTGGAGATCACCACCCTCAACCAGATGTACCTCGACGAAGGAACGCTGAATGTGGTCACGCTGGGGCGTGGCTTTGCATGGCTCGATACGGGCACGATGGAGAGCTTGTTCGAGGCTTCGGAGTTCGTGCGCGTTATCGAGCGATCGCAGGGCATGCCCGTTTCCATATTGGAGGAGATCGCGTTCGAGAACGGATGGATTAGCCACGAGGAGCTGATGGCCGCGGCACACCGCTTCGAGAAGAGCGAGTATGGCAAGTACTTGCTGAAGGTGGCCGAGGGGCGCATCGTGCCAGGCGGGAGCAAGCGCTGAGATGCGAATTCTGATAACAGGGGCCAACGGTCAGCTTGGTACCGAGCTGCGTCGATGCTTGGAAACGGGGCGCGCACAGATTGGCCCGTTACCCGATGCATTGCAAGGTGCCCAACTTGATTGCGCTGATCGCAGCGCGCTCGACATCACGGATGAGGCCGCAGTGCGCACATGGTTCGCCCAGCGAGGCCCCTACGATGTGGTATTCAACTGCTCGGCCTATACGAACGTGGATGGCTGTGAAACTCATGCGGCCGAGGCGTTTGCCGTGAATGCAACAGGTGCGGGTATCCTGGCGGCTGCAACCGAGCATGACGGTGGCAAGTGCTTCTACATTTCGACCGACTACGTGTTCCCGGGTGATGATGAGCGTCCTCGCGTGGAGGACGACGAGCCAGCCCCTCTTTCGGCATATGGGCGCTCGAAGCTCGAAGGTGAGCTTGCAACGCTTGCTGCATGCGACCGCTCGTTCGTCGTGCGAACCGCATGGCTCTATGGCCAGGCAGGCGGCAACTTCGTGAAGACGATGCTGCGCCTCGCGCGCCAGAACGGGAAGATCGCGGTGGTGGCCGACCAATTCGGCAATCCCACCAATGCCAACGACCTTGCCTACGAGCTGCTGCTCCTGTCGCTCACTGACGATTACGGTATCTACAACTGCACCGGCAACGGTGTTTGCAGCTGGTACGATTTCGCGTGCGCCATCGTGGACATCGCAGGCATACTTTGCGAGAAAGAGCCGCTGACTTCGGCTGAGTACAAGGAGCGCTTCCCTCAATCATGCGATCGGCCGCACTATTCCAGCTTGGACAATGCGCGCCTGCGGGTCACCATTGGCGATGACATGCGCCCTTGGCGCGAGGCGCTCGCAAGCTTCATGGAAGCACATCCTGAACTCTAGGTGTAGACGTTTGCCCTGCCTTAATGCGCACGGCTAAAGGCTTTGTCGCCAAGCGCTACGGCGAAGTTCTTGACGAATCTACTTGCTTCACTGACCTCTACGAAATTTCACCTGCGCTTGTGCGCTCCAGAAATAGCCGTGTCACATTAAGGCAGGGCAAACGTCAACCAGACTGGCCATGCTATTGGCTCTTCATGCGCTTGATGATGCGCTTGGCGAGATCTTGCCCCGGCTTCTCCACCAGATACCACGACAACACGGCGCATGCGTAGGTGACGAGCGTGCAGATGATGAAGAAGGCTGTGGGTGGCAGCGCTTGTGGCCCCACGAGCAAGATGACGCTTTGCTGCACTGGCCAGGCCCATAGGTAGGTTCCGTATGAGAAGTCGTTCACGGCGAACACCCTTCCGAACACGGCTGGCGCTGCAAACGACATGCTCAGGAACACATAGGGCAGTATGAGGATGCCGAGCACATTCCAAAGCACGCGAGATTGGATGCCCAGGCACGAGAGCATGATCAGCAGAAAGACCGACACCTGCAGGCTCAAGCGAATCTTATCTTTATGGAGGGCATACACGGCTCCGGCAAAGAAGTAGGGAATGTACATGAGGGCATCGACCCAATCGGTTCCGTAGATCACCACGGAAGCATCGGGAAACAAGACTGGCCAGGCAATCAAGGCAGCAGCCGATGCAACGAATGCGGCATCGATGAGCACAGGCGCAAAACGGCTCTTTGCAGCAATCTTGAACAATGCAAGCAAGATAAGGTACATGGAGAACTCGATGGGGATGGTCCAAAGCGAGCCGTTGAAGACGGGAATCGCCGCATCTTCGAACACGCCTGGCAGATTAGGCTGCGTATAGAGGATGCCGTTTTCGAGATAAGCCCATGTGGCCGCAGAAGCGAAGTACTCGCCAAGCGGCAACGTGGTGAGCAGCGGTCCAAGCACGAATGTCGAGACGACCACCACGGCTATCAGGCCCGGGAAGATGCGTGCTACGCGCTTGACGAGGAAGTGCTTGGCGTTCGAGTCGTGCAGGTAGCTGGTGCAGATGAGGAAGCCGCTCAGTACGAAGAAGATGCGCACGGCAAATGCGCCTACTCCATCGTGGTAGATCATCGGCTGTTCCAAGCCAAGAAGCGAGTACATGTGGCCGTAGATGACGATGGTGGCTGCGATGAGGCGGATGACGTTGATGTTGTTGTGCCGGTCCTTTTCGGGTGGGGAGACTATGGCCCCTTTTACAGCATTCCAAAGGCCCGGGCGCTCGCCGTCTTCGCGCAGGCGCCCTTTATGCTGGTTCTGCGCGCTTGTGGTTGATTCGCTAGCGCTTCTCATTTGTTGGAAGCGCATGGTACACGCTGTAGGGGTCGAGATTTGCGTTGTTGTAGGGATCGCCGAAGAGGAACTGATCGGACCACTTGTATCTCAGCAGCATGGTCTCTCTTTGAAAGCGAACCCAGTGGTCTTTGCTTGTCTCGTAACCGCGGGAGAGCGATTCGTAATGGAGCAGCTCTGCCTGGGGCGTGTACAAGACCAGCTTGCCAGCAGCGCGGATTTTCATGCAGAGGTCGACGTCGTTGAACGCTACAGCATACCTTTCATCGAAGCCCCCGACTTCTTTGAACGCGGCTCGCTTTACCATGACGCAGGCGCCGGTGACCGCGCTCGATTCATGGGTTGAGCACAGGGTGTCGAGGTATCCGGCGCTATGCGCGGGAAGGTTCAGTCCAAGATGCCCTGCTCCGATTCCCTGCACCACGACTCCTGCATGCTGAATCAGCATGTCGGGGTAGAGCAGCTTTGCCCCAACTGCGCCCACTTCGGGTTGTTGGCAGAGGCCTAAGAGGGCAGAGAGCCAATCTTGCGTGATAACTTCGGTATCGTTGTTCAGGAACAAAAGGTAATCGCCCGAGGACTTCTCCATGCCGAAGTTGTTGATGGAGGCGAAGTTGAACCCGGAGCCTTCCCAAGTAACAACCTTGATTCGGCCATCGCGTTGTTCGAGCTGTTGGTAGAACTCGAAGGTTTCATGCTCCGTGCTGTTGTTCTCGACGATGACGATCTCGAAGTTGCTGTAATGAGTCTTCT
>CANOHY010000053.1 GCA_947565915.1 uncultured Eggerthellaceae bacterium
GGAAGATATCGAAAACCCGAACAATAACAATGCTGCCTTCTTGTTAGAATACTACTTGAATCATTGCGGGATAGCTGATACAGCGAGATTGCTCAAGATACATCGGAATACCGCCGCCAACAGGATTCGCTCGCTCGAAGAAGAATTCGATATCGATCTTCGAAATCCCTTCCTCGAGGAAAGCCTGCGTACCTGCGCGCGTATTCTGGGTGATTAGAGCAAATCTGCCCTGCGCCTACTCGAGGCCTCTCTTTCGGGTGGGTGAAGGATCAGCTTGATTAACAGGCGATTGGAACGTTGATGGATACGCGCGAAACGCAAGTGCTCGAAAATGCAGCGATGCTCTATACCGCTATTCCGGAGTACCTCTCCGGCGACAAGCAGAAGAAGGAGATCGCACATCTGCTGGTCGACCTCATAGACTCCTTGGACGACATAGAGTATGCCAGGTCGGGAACGCCGCTGTACGACATCATCGGAGGCGATCTGCCCGGCCGCAGAAAGCAATCGATTCTCGCGTTGGAGCGCAAATACGAGCTGACGAAGAGGGAAGCCCACATTCTCCGGTACTTGGCAAACGACCGCAATCCCACTTACATAGCCAATGCTCTGAGAATCGCCACGGCAACCGCGAAAACCCACAAGTACGCGATCTTTCGCAAGCTGGGCGTGCATTCGACAAAGGAATTCAAGCAGCTTCTTGCAACCTATGGGAACGACTCTGCAGAAGACTTCCCCATCTTGAGCACCAAGCATTAGACTGCAAGATCTCGCGTGAGGCTCTCTTCCGGCGCTGCTTGAAGCCGAGGAAGCTGTATCTGCAGGGTATACTGAGCGCATGGATATCTACGATTTCGATGGCACGCTCTATGAAGGCGACTCGACCGCCGACTTCCTGCGCTGGTGCCTGCGCAAGTATCCGCGCATTGCTCTCACATTACCGCGAACCGGTTTCGCCGCGCTTGCCTGCTTGGGATTCAAAGCCATCGATAAGACGCAGTTCAAGGCCGCTCTGTACCGCTTCTTGCCCTTGATCCCGAACGTAATGGAAGAGGTCGAAGCTTTCTGGCACCACAACGAGCGCAAGATTGCCGGGCCGTGCAACCCAAAACCTGGCGACCTGGTGATATCGGCCTCGCCCGAGTTCTTGTTGCGCGACGTGTGCGAAAAGCGCGGGCTTGCGCTGATCGCCTCGCAAGTCGACCCCGCAACCGGGCAGGTGCTTGGCCCCAATTGCTCAGGCGAGCAGAAGATCGTGCGCCTGCGCAAGGAGTTCCCGGATGCGCAAGTGGGGCGCTTCTACAGCGACTCGCACAACGACGACCCCTTAGCCGCGCTTGCATGCGAAGCCTACCTCGTGAAGGACGGCACCTTGCACTCCTGGCCTAGATGAACATCACGCCTAAGGCGTGTGGCAGCATGCGAGGTCGTTTCCGCAGGACAAGAATTTTGTGATATACGCCACCGCAAAATTCGCCGTCCGAGGCCTAGGCCGAGCGTGCTGCCACGCGCCCGCAAGGAATGCGTAAGGCTCTAGGCAGCCTTGTGCTCGGCTTCCCAAGCACGGCGGTCTTCGATCGACTTCTTGCCCACCGTGTTGCGCAGCACGAACAGCGTGCCGACCATCAGCACGATGCCGATGACCAGGCAGATCAGCCAATTCTGGATGAAGCCTGCCAAGACGAAGCAAACGAACGATACGGCCGCCACGGTGAGCGCATAGGGCAGCTGCGTGGACACGTGCTCGATGTGATTCACGTTGGCGCCTGCCGATGCCATGACCGTGGTATCGGAGATGGGCGAGATATGATCGCCGCACACAGCCCCCGCCAAGCACGCCGAGATGCCAATGGTCAGCAGCGGCGAAGCAGGTTCGAACACGGCGCACACGATGGGAATCAAGATGCCGAACGTGCCCCAGCTGGTGCCCGTCGCGAATGCAAGCCCAACGGCCACCAGGAAGATGATGGCGGGAAGCATCATGTAGAGCGCCTCTGCCGAACCCTCCAGCATGCTCTGCACGAACACGTCGGCGCCCAGGGCCGAAGTGGAAAGCTTCAGCGTGAGGGCAAAGGTGAGGATGAGCATGGCCGGCACCATGGCTTTGAAGCCGTTCACGAAGCAGCTCGTGGCCTCCTTGAAGGTGACCACGCGACGGCACAGCAGGTAGATGAACGTGAACACCAGCGCGATTATCGAACCCCAGGGCAAGCCCACGGATGCATCGGTGTTACCAAACGCCAGCGCTAGGTCGTTATAGCCCTCGGCTTCGGGATCCCAGAAGCCTCCCACGTAGAGCATGCCGATGATGCACGTTATGATGAGAACCACGATGGGGATGATGAGGTCGAGCGCGGTGGCACGGCCCTTCTGCACTATTTCCTCGTTGCCAAGCGAGCCGCTGCGACCATCGCGGTATGCCTCCATCTCCGAGCGCGCCATGGGGCCGTAGTCGAAGCCCATGATGCATATGACGATGACGAACACGATGGTGAGCAGCGAATAGAAGTTATAGGGAATGGCCTGGACGAACAGCTGGATGCCCGTGATGCCGGTATCGAGGTCAGATGCCGTGGCGCTCACGGCTGCAGCCCACGACGAGATGGGCGCAATCATGCAAATTGGTGCTGCCGTGGCATCGATGATGTAGGACAGCTTCGCGCGCGATACCTTCTCGGCATCGGTGACAGGGCGCATCACCGCGCCCACGGTGAGGCAGTTGAAGTAGTCGTCGATGAAAATGAGCACGCCCAAGAAGAAGGTGGCAAGCTCGGCTCCCACGCGCGACTTCACATGCTTGACGGCCCATTTGCCAAAGGCAGCCGAGCCACCAGCGATGTTCACGAATGCCACCATGATGCCGAGCATCACCAGGAAGATGAAGATGCCGGCATTGAACGAGTCGCTTATGGCGGCTATAAAGCCCACGCCCATAGCCTCTTCGCCCTCGCCGACTTCGCCGAGGATCATAAAGTTGATGGTATCGATGGGATTGAAGTTCGCAAGAAGCAGCGCACCAACCAGAATGCCAACGAACAGCGAGCTGAAGGTCTCCTTGGTGATGAGCGCCAAGACGATGGCCACGATTGGTGGAACAAGCGCCCAGAACGTGCCTATGAATTCCATGCTGCAGTGCCCTCCTTAGTAGTAACAGAGGAATAATAGCATGGAGCACAAGAACGCCCGTGGCATTTTCCACCACGGGCGCCCATCGACTTGCAAAAGATGTGCGAAATGCGCTTGAGGAAAAATCGGAGCCAATACCGCTCAATCGCTATTTGCTCAAGTGCGCTCCAGCTTCGACGTGCATGGCATTTCCGGAAACCAAAAACGCAGAAATGACCGCAGGTTATTTCGTAGCGTTTTGGCTTGAGGATTTGCCATGCACATCGAAGCTGGAGCACATGACAAATGCCGATATTATTTGTTAGCGGCGTTGCGTGGGCTTGGGAGCTGCGTTTTGCCTGTTGCGCCAGTACAGCAAGTAGAACAACAGGCCAGCAACCACTACCACCGCCACGATGATGCCAATGATGGCAGGTAGGGGCAGCGGCAAGCCACCCGCCTGCTGCGCGCTCTTGCTGGCCGCCGCTTTGGCGCTCGCATCGCGCTGGGCCTGCGCCACGCTAGGCGACACGTTCGAGTCGCTGGTCACCGATTCGTCGCCAGCCGGATTCGCCGAGGGGTCCAGGTTGTCGGCATTAGGAGTGGCCTCGGGGATTTCGCCCGTAGGCTCGAAGTACTGCTCAGGCGTGTCTGTTTCTGCATTGTAGCCGCTTGGCGGCAAGGGGTTCTGCGGATTGCCACCCACGTAGCCGCCGTTATCGCCAGGCTTAGGACTCGGCTGATCCTCGCCATTGACGCTCACAGACGTCCCATTCACCACCACGGTTGCCTGGGAGCCCTCCGTTTGGATGGCCTCGCCGGGAAGCGGATTGCGCAAGCTGCCCACCATGGCCAGGCTGTCCTCGGCTACGTTCACGTCGAAGGTCGCCGAAGCGCTGCTCACGGTGTTGAACACCACCCAGCCAAGAACTAACCGGGTATCTTGGGGAAGCAGGTTCTGCTGAGCCCCGGCCACGTAGATGGTGAGGTCGTGCACGCTGTCGTTGTAGCGCGCTTGCTTTACGGAAGCGTTGTATGCCGAGTTGAACACGAAACCAGGCGTGATGCCGTCCATGCTGCCTTCGGTGGCATCCATCGACAGCGTGAGCTGCAAGGCGTTCACGTCGTCGTCGATGGCTGTTGGGTTCTGCAGCTCAACGGTCACGGTGTTGTTGGACTTATACAAGCTCACATCCACCGAGGGATCGACTGCCCAAGCAAGCAAGGGAGTGAGCGAAAGCGCCGCAGCTGCCACCAAGATGGTCAGCGTTCTTCTAAGTAGTTTCGTCATGTTCTCGTTCTCCTCTGCTTCGGTCGATTCGCGACTGGTCTGCTTACGGCTCGTGCCGCAGCTTTCGCCGCGGCACGATTTCGTTGCTGCTTCTATGCGCTTGCTGCCCTTAGTTTCCCGTAATGGTAATAGATGGCAGCGAGCTGAGAGGCGGCATGGCGGTGAGCGCCGAGTCGCTGGTGAGGCGCTGCCCCTCGTTGGTGATCGCGTTGTCCACGCGGTACAGCTCGGCGCGAACTTGGCTGCCAATCGAGGTGGCGTTGCCCAAGTCGCCCGGCTCGATCCAATACACCCAGCGGCCCGAGGAGGTTTCGCCGATCATGGCGTTACCCGGGTCGTCGGCCAGAATGATCTGGTGAGCCACCAGCGCGCCCGTGCCATCGGTGCCGCCCACGATGTTGCCAGCGTTGTCGTAGAGGATCACCACGTTGTAGGCCGGGTTGCCCTTGAACTCACCGGTGAACACCAGCGAACCTGCAGGTATCGACTGCTGGGTCAGGTTGCCCGACGCCTGCTGGTACACGTAGTCGGAAGCAAGCGTGCCGATGGCGGTCTCTCCGTTGGCTTCCAGGAAGTCCACGTTGTCGCCCGAGGGGCCGTAGATATCGATCTCGGAAATGCCCACCGAGTTCTTGCCAACTGCCACCACGCGCACATAGCGCACGTCGTAGGTGCAAATCCACGGATCGATGCCGTTATTGAAGTAGGCGGTCGCCTGGTTGTTGGAGTTCAAGTTGAACGTGCCCGTGCCTATCTCGCGGAAGTTGGCGCCATCGGTGCTCACCTGAATGGAGTAGTCGGTAATGGCCGGACCGCCAGAGCCGCTGAAGGTATAGCGCACAGCCGTGAGCTCGCGCACCATGCCCATGTCCACCTGCACGTAGGCATCTTCGCCAGCAGCCGTGCCCGTGTAGGTGGTGTCGCGGTTGCCGTCGATTGCCTGATCGATAGCCGATACGGCCTCGGAGGAATCGGGGTCATCGTCGTCGCCCGCGAATGCTGCATCGTCAGGCGAGGTCATGTTAGTGGTGGCCTTCCAGCTGTCGTGCGCGATGCGGCCATCGCCATCCAGCTTGATCCACTCGGTGACGTAGCTGTTGGAACGGTTCAGGAACTTGTCGACCATGCGCACCTCGTAGCCCACCACGCGGTTGCCCAGGTGCGACGCATCGTCCACGAAGGTGTCGGTGGTAGTGAAGCCCACCACTTCGCGCTGCTGCTCGCCCATGGCATAGGAGATGCGCGTCACTTCGTAGCCATGCAGGATATCGCTCACCTGCGACGGGCACGTCATCTGCAGGGTAACCTCGCTGCCATCAGGCGTGGCGGTGGCGGTTACCACGTCGCGGTCTTGGACCAAGCCGGAATCAGTAGCCTGCCTGGCGAAGTTCTTCTGGTCGTCGTTGCCATAGAAGAATGCTTTCGTCTCGGGCTGGAACTGGCTTGCATAGGCTTTGGAGGTTGCATCGGGCACGATGCCCCAGCGCGTGAAGAACTCGGTGAGGTCCTTCTGCGCCGCCGCGCAGGACAGACGGAAGATGTTCTGGCTCTCGCCGCCGCCCAGCGTGAGTGCTACGCCACCCGGTGCCGGAGCGCTCTGGGGAGAGCGGGCGAACGAGTCCACGCGAGCGAAGAAGTAGTTGTCCAGGATGTCGCTGTAGTTGTCGTAGCGCATGCTCACATGGCCGGGGTCGTAGGCCAGGTGCAGCTGCCAGTACATGGCCAGCTGGGTGAACACGCCACGGCTGCGGCCTATCTCGCCGGAGGTCACGCGGCTGTACACGTCGTCGATGCGCCAGCGCACGGTGTTCTCGGTTTCGTCGGACTTGGTCACCTGCGCGAAGTAGTTGTTGGTCACCTCGGCATAGGCGTATTGCGACTGGTTGATTTGATGGCCGATCTCATGCGCGATGCCCCAACCGAAGTAACCGCCACTCAGCTTCAAGCCATCTTCGCTGATGGTAGGCTTCTGATTGCCCAAGCCCGGCACCGAACCCCACTCGATGCCCACATGGTTGCCGGCTGCGTACATGAACGCTCCGTCGAACATGCGGCAATAGCGGATGTTCAAATGCTGATAGGGAATCCTGGTTGCTTGGGTGACGCCAGCCACGTCGTCGGTTGCCAAGCCCTTGTGCTGGTAGAAGAGCTCCATCATCTCATCCATCGAGTCGAAGGCATTCAGCAACCTGGCCGCCCTCTGCGCGGTTGAGCCATTGCCAGAAGCAGCCAGCATCTGCGAAGCAGGCACTGAGTACATCATGGTGTCCAGCATCACGTCGGTGGCATTGGCGATGCAGTTGTGGTCGTCGTAGCCATAGTTCAGCGCCTTCACCGAGCTTTGCTGATGCAGCTTGGCATGGGTGGATTGCAAGTCGGCCACATGCGACTCCAGCTCCTCCACGTAGGCAGTCACTATCTCCAGGCGCTCAGCGTCGTCGGTCACATCATGCAAGTTCACCGTGGGAATGGGGGTTCCGCCTGCCGTGCGCACGGCCCATTGGTCCTTGGGGTTGTTGGCGCCGTACACGATGTAGAGCTGGCCGCCGCGCTCGAGGTCGCTAGATACGAGCTGCGGAAGCGTGATCTCGTTGCGCCCGTTCTTCAGCGTGCATACCGTAGTGGCAACGCTTGCTGCTTCAGGATGCTGCTGGGTCATGACCAGCTGCAGCGACGAGTTGTTGCCGCGCACGGCACCAGGGGCGCCCACGTAGATGATGACCTCTTCGCCCGTGCCACCCGAGATGCCCAGAGGTTGCCAGGAATTCAGGCCGCCAATGCCCAGATTGCGCGCATCCTTCTTGGCGGTGATTGTGTTGTCGATGCTCAGGATGTCGTCCAGGTTAGGACCATCGGCCAGCAGCTGGCGCGCAGCGTTCAGCTCGATCTGCAGCGAGCTGCGGAACGGGTGATACTCGCCGCTCTGCGGGTCGGGCGTATCCAAGCGCGTCTGGAGGTCGTTCAGGGTTGCCTCGGTCACGTTGTCGCGCAGCTGCAGATAGAGGTTGTCGGTGTAGAGGCCCAGGATGTCGCTTTCCAAACCACCGTCGTTATGGAAGCGCAGCTCCGACACGGTAACGTTGTAGCAGCGGCCGTCAGCGCGCCCGACGCCGATGTTCATCCAGGTGGCGTCAACCGGATGAGCCAGCTTGATCAGGTAGTACTTCTGGCCGTTGGAGCCCACACGCTGGTGAATGGTTGCGCCCACGCTCTGGTTGCTGGTGTCGGTTGCCGTGCGGTACTGCACGTACACATGGCTGTAAGCCGTGTTGTTGCTCAGCAGCTCGGAGAGCGAGATCATGCTGATTTGCTGCGGCGAGGAGAAGCTCACCGAGATGCCCTTGCTGCCACGCGGATAGCCGCTGCCCACATAGCAGCCGCCGTCATCCCAGTCCACCATGTAGTAGCGCGATTCGGCATTGTTGTCGAACAGGCCCCAGGCAGTCTTGCTGCCCGTGTTGGCATCCAAGGGGCTGTCCACCATGTTGCCGCGGTTCACCATGGCATCGGCGATGTTGGTGCGATACTGCCCCGAACTGTCGCGCGTGTTCACCACATAGTACTCGGGCAGCTCGGCTAGCTCGATGGTTATGGTGGTGCCAGTGGACACGATAGACGCGGGGCCGAAGCCGAACTCGGAGTTGTAGCCCACGATGTACACCTGGTAGGTGGTGTTGTCGCTCAGGCTGCCGATGACGCAAGAATTGTTGACCAGCGTGCCGTTGCCATTGCCGTCAACCCACTTCGTGTAGGGAGCCTGGCTGGCCGACTGGTCGGTGCGCACGCGATAGTACACCTCATAGGAATCGGTGTCGTCCATGTCCTTCCAGCCCACCGTGAGGGAGCGCAAGCCCGGGGTGACGCGCACGTTCTCGGGCGCAGGCGGCTTGCTGCTCGGACGCGGCGTTACATATTGCACGTCGCTCCAGCCGCTGTGCCAATCGCCATTAGTGGATTCGACCTTCACGGCGAAGGTGTGGCCATTCTTCATCTTCTTGCCGCCATACTGGGTAGCGGAGGCGGTGGTCTTCACCGTGCGCACGAACTCCTCGGTTCCCTTCACGGCCTTGGTGTCGGGGTCCACCTCGATGTAGGAAATGGTGTAGCCGGTAACGTTGGGCTCCTTGTTCCAAGACACGGTGAATTGATTGCTGGCAGGGGTGAGCACGATATTGCCAGGCACGTTCATGTCGGGAGGCGCGATGTGGCTCTCCATGTTGTTGAGGAACTCCACGGTGGATATCTCGGCCAGGTTCGCCTTGTTGGCCGTCTCGGTTACGCGGATGGTCACCTTCTTGATGGCAATCTTGCCGCTGAAGTCCACCACGATCATGCCGTTGGAGTCGAAGGTGGCAGTGGGCACGTCGGCAGCATAGGCAGTGGTGGCACCTGCACGCATCATGCTATCCAGAAGCGAGGTGTCGCCCTCGGCGCTCGCGGCCGTACGCGCGTTCTTGCTCGTAGTGGAATACGAAGCCGTAGAGAGGGTGGAAGCAGCCGAAGCCTGCGCGGCAGGCTTGCTGATGGGAACGTTGATGATGTTGCCGTCGACGGTCTCCACTTCCACTTCGCCCTGGCTGATGGCTGTGCCAGCATCGGGTGGGCAGGCAATCACAACGCCCTCGATGCTAGATGCCGCGGCAGGCGCTTGCGTGAAGTCGAAGGAAATGGAAACGGGGTTGTCTTCGGAGATCGCCTGGGCACTGGTGGTTTCGAGGCCCACCACGCTCTCGCCCGTGCTATTCAGCAGCTCGGAGATGTCGCCAGTCAGAGCAGTGGTCGTGGTTTCCTCGCTGGGAACCACGGTGGAGGCGGGCACCATCTGCTTCACGTCGGATTCCACCATGCCCATGTTCAGGCCCTCGGCAAGCACCTGCAGGTCGATCAGGTCGATAGCAGCATCGGCGCCGTCATAGTCTTCCAGGTTGAGGTCGGAGTGGGCAGCCAGATAGTCATCGCCGCTCGTCTCGCTGGACGGGGCAGCTGCCTCATGAATGCCGTCAACCAGCAGCGTGGCATCCACGTTGTCGATCACGCCATCGCCATTGAGGTCGCCGTAAGCCATGATGCCCGGCTGGGCGCCATTGGTCGTCACGTTGGTGGTGTACACGGTGATGGCAGCGTCGTACCCATTGAGCGTTATGGTTTGCTGGAAATTGGCGAAGCGCGCCGCAGGCGCGCTGATGGTCACGATGTACTCGGCATCTTGCAGGTGGCGCAAAACGGCTTCGGCCTTGCGGTAGGCGCCGCCCGTGCTCTGAGCTTTGGCGGTGGTGGTAGTGGAAGCGCCAGACACAGTGCTTGCCGTAATGGTGAACTCGGCATCCTCGGTGGGATAGGTTCCCTGCATCACCGTTACGCGCAAGGTTCGCTCACCTGCATCGGCAATGGCGTTGCCTGCGGTAGGAGCTTGTGCCGTGCTGCCGCCTTGCGCGCCCTCCGACTGGACGCCGAGGTCGCCGTTGGGAGCATCGGCCGAGCCATCGCGGTGCTCGAAGTCGGGGTCGTAGGTGGTGTAGCCGCCTGCAGCTTCTTCGGCTTGCGAATCCGTAGCCGCGAACGCCTCGGGTATCCCCGAGAGCGCGAACACCATCACGAATGCGATGATCGCGTTGAATATGGGATGCCGACGTTTCATATCAACACCGTTCCTTCCGTGCCGGAGCCCTGCCACCTTCTCGCCTTGAATAGCACAGGGCAAGCAACCGAGACGTTGCTTTTTCGTTAACTCGGATTATATCGAATACGGCCACAAAAGAAAACTGTATAACCCCACGTGAGAATATGATTTTGAGATTTATTCACAATGAGTTATCCCCACTACACCATGAAATCGCTATGATATCAACCGCGAAACGGGGAACTGCAAGCCGGG
>CANOHY010000054.1 GCA_947565915.1 uncultured Eggerthellaceae bacterium
GACGGAGTATATGGACGATGCTGGCAAGCCGGTCTCTTCTGCCAGCTTCGGAACGCCGCCATATCTTCGTTTAATCAGCTCTTTCAATTTGTCTTCTAGTTGTCCCAAAGCGGCCTCCTTTCATGCTGAATCAAATAACTATCTGGCTGCATTATTGCACATCGTGACATTTAATTGATTTTTAGTTGCATATCTACTTGATTTCGTATATCTTTCCAATAGTGCCTGATTTCGTAATTTGAAAGGAGGTAATTGTGGCACTCAATAAACTGCGAGGGGAGCTAAAGAGCATCTGCGTAACTCAACATGAAGTTGCCGATTTTCTCGGAATGACAGCCAGCAACTTCAACCGCAAGCTAGCGGAAGCAGTTCCGTTCACGCGCGATGAGATGTTCGCAATCCGCGACCACTACTTTCCAGAGACGTCCATCGACTATCTATTTCAGTCCGACGGCGACACCCCCACCAAGTCCGAGTCCCTCCACGCGCAAGCGGAGGCGATAGGCGATGCCATGCGGCAAGCGTGTGGGGACGACCCAGAAGTGGACGAGATAGAGGGCATGTTTCATGAAGCGGTGAGCGAGTGGGAGCACGCCCAAGCATAGAGAAAGGAGGAGAGCATGGGAATCACCATCAGCTTATGCACAGACACGCCAGAAGAGATGGCGGCGGTTTTCGAAATATTCGCAGCGCCGCCGCACATCGAATTGGACATGGGAGAGCTTGCGCATGCGATCACGAGTTCAGCCACTCGTGGTACTTGCGAAGAGTCTGCATCGTCATCCTTTGATTCAAAGCAGCGAGGAACGTCGGGAGAGAAGCAAGCGGGACCGTGGTGACGTTCTCGTCCGAATCAAGGCCGAGTATTTCAGAGACCGATGACTGAATCTCGACAATCTCGTCCTCGGTCAGACCAGCGAAGTCATCGAAGTTCTTTGCCATGTATATCACCTCCCCTCACCAGGGAGTCTAGCACGAAGCATAAGGAAAGGAGAGCAATGGAGAACGAAGACACCTACATCGAGGCCATCTCCATCGCGGCGAAGACGGCCAAGCGGTTCAGGGATGCCCATGCGCACTGCGCTGAGATGCAGTCCGACTTGCAGGAGAAGTACTTCGACATGTTCGTCAAGCCCCTCGCAACGGAAACATGCTCGCAAGAGGCGCTAATCGCTGATCTGTTCGGGGTATCGCCCGACCGCGTGAGCGCAGACGTGGACAGGCTCGTGAGCGGCGAGGGAGGTGCGAGGTGAGCAACAACGCATTGGTGGCCATCTTCCTGATCGGCGTCTTCTGCCTGATCGCATTGGGCATGGTCTGCTGCTCGTTCGCGGGATAGGAGGCAGCATGGACTTGATCGTGAAGCCATCGGAGGCAGCGGAGCTGCTGCACGGCAAGGGATGCAGCAAGGCCAAGGCCAACGTCATCCGCCGCCAGTGCGCAGATGGCGTCATCAGGAACGCCGAGAAGGTCGGCAGCGTCTGGTACATCAACGCCACGCGGGAGTGGCCCCAGCTGTTCAGCGAGGTAGACCCTGCGAGCGCCATCAAGGAGAGCGCAGAGCCGAAGCCGACGATAACAGCCGACACCACCATCGGGGAGCTGTTCCAGCTATTGGCCCAAGTAGCGAGAGGAGGGGAAGCATGCACGAGCCTATGAGTAAAGGAGCGCGACAAAGCCTGCCAGCCCACCCGCGCTCCTTCGAGATGCCGCCTCAGCGAATGAAGAAGACGGCACGCAAATCATACCGCACCGCAGACCTCTTGATGGCGGTCGTGGTCATCGTGGGCCTCGCGTCAATCCTGCTTGGTTACGGCGTTGCCTACTCAGCAGGCTACGACGCGGCGATCAACCACTACGTGGAGGTGCGCCATGGCTGAGGTGTGCCGAGAGCTCTACGACGGCGTGGCGCGCACCCCGAGGATGCGGGTCGAGGAGGCCTGCGCCTGGATCGCTGATGACTACCCGCGCAAGTGGATGCGGCTGGTGGGCCTCTGCGAGCGCGCGATGGCAAACGGTTGGCCTCGCATCCGCCGGGGCGACCTGTACCTGCTGGCATCGCAGCAGGGCATGACCATCACGGAGTGCATGGAGTTTAGATTCGACAACAACCTCTGGAGCATCCTCTCCCGCTACATGATCATGTTCCGCCCGAGCCTATCGCATGCCATCTTCCCCAAGGTGGCCGAGGTGGACGAGGTGGACTTCGAGCAGGTCTGGCACGACACGGTGGCCAAGAGCACGTTCTTCTGGGCCTCCGATTGGCGCAAGGCCTCCAAGCTCGCGGAGGTGGCCGCATGAGGCAATCATTCGAGATACCCGGGCGCTTGGATGGCCTCAACGCCTACACCTCCGCGAATCGGAGCAATGCACACATCGGCGCCAAGATGAAGAAGGCCAACGAGGATGCAGTCATGTGGGCCGCCAAGGCAGCGCGCCTCAAGCCCATGAGGCCTCCCGTGAGAGCAACTTTCACCTGGGTCGAGAAGGACATGCGCCGCGACAAGGACAACATCGCCTCGGCCAAGAAGTTCGTGTTCGACGCGCTAGTGAAGCTAGGGATCCTCGGCAACGACAACTGGCAATGGGTGGAGGGGTTCGAAGACCGCTTCGCCCTGAACAAGGCCAACCCCCGCGTGATCGTGGAGCTGGAAGAAGCCCATGAATAAGCCATGGACTACATCCGAGGTGCAGTTCCTCCGGGAGAACGCCGGGAAGGTTCCCAAGCGCGACATCTGCCAGATGCTCAAGCGGTCATCAGCATCTGTGTCCAGGAAAGCAGCAGAGCTGCGCTGGCAGGGTGGATGCCCAAGCCTCAAGTACTACGTGCCGACCATGGAGCCATGCCCATCATGCGGGAAGCTCTCGGCAACCATCAACCGCACGGGCATGTGCGAGCCATGCAGGAGGCGCGACCAGCTGGCGGGCATCCACGCCCAGATAGCAGACCTCATGGCGCAGCTGACCCCAGAGGACAGGGACACCTACGAGCGCATGGAGTCCAAGGTCGAATCGACGCTCGAACCCCTTCCAGAGCCCCCGGACACGTCGAGGATGACGCCCTATCGCAGGGCATACCGCGAGGAGATGCATGCGGCAAAGGTCGAGCAGGTGGTGGCGAGCAACCTTCGCCGTCAGGTGAAGGCGGCCCAAAAGCGCAAGGAGCGCATCAGAGAAAAAGTCGAAACGATGGCAAGTACAAAGGTCAGAAAGGAGAAGAAGTGAGCGCAACGATAGAGAGGGTAAGCATCGAGGATGTCTACCCGTTGGTGGACGAGTTCGGCAACGACATGGCGTCCAGGGACTACTCGCTCAAGGAGAACCAGAAGTACGTGGCCAAGCTGGCCGAGTCCTTTGACCAGGAAACGGGCGAGCCGGACGAGCCTCCCGTCTTGGTGAGGGACGGTGGCATCTACCGCATCAAGACCGGCAACTCCCGCATCCAGGCCATGCGGAAGCTCGGCACCAAGACGTTTCGGGCAGTGATAGAGGATGACTCCACTCCCCAGGAGATAGTGGAAGCGGTCATCCGCACCAACACCAAGAAGAAGTACGAGGCCGTGGAGGAGTCCCGCTTTGTCCGTCAGTTGGCCCTCATGAACAAGGACGACTACTACGTGGGCAAGGTGGCAGGAATCGAGGCCGAGAAGGTGGCCAAGGTGCGCCGCGCCGCCGAGAGGGTGCAGGACGCCGCCGATGACATGAGCCTGCTCCGCCTCATAGCAATCGGGGAGTTCGAGGACGACGACCATGCCGTGGAGCTTCTCACGAATTGCAGCGAGAAGGACTTTCCCGGCATCGAGAAGCAGCTGCGCGACAAGAGGCGCATGCGCGAGGCGATAGAGGCCATGGAGACGGCATTCTCGGAGCGCGGGATTCCTGTCATGGACTACCGCCCCCAGGGGCTGTCCTTCATCTGCCAAGCGGGCGCGCCCGAGGATATTCCCGAGGAGCTGCCCGATGACTGCGTGGCCGAATCGATCTGGGGCAGCCGTTACAACCTCTTCGGCACCAAGTCGGCCGAAGAGGTAGACCCCGAGGAGGAGGCCCGCAAGGCCGAGGCCGCCTCTCGCATCTCCATGCTCAACGCATCCAACGAGGCGCGAAGCGAGTGGTTCGCCGCCCACTGCATGGAGCCCATGGACTTGGGGTCGAAGGCCAGCCCCTACACCTACAGCGTGAGCAACTACATCGAGGAGCATGAGCTGGATATTCCAATCGGCCCAGCGCACTCGATAGCAGCCTTCCTCGATGCCCAATTCAACGCTCGCTGCATCTTCTGGGACGGAACCATCCAGGATGACCGCGTGGATGCGTTCATCGAGCTGGGAGAGGCGCTGGAGGCTCACGGCTACGAGCCTATCCCCGAGGAGCGGGAGCTGACCCACATCCTCAACGAATACAAGGAGGCAGAGGATGCGCGATAACCTCCAAGCTGCCCGCTATGGCAAGGGCATGACCCAGCAGCAGGTGGCTGACTATCTGGGAATCAGCCTCAACTACTACCAGCGAATCGAGTACGGAACGAGAACCGGTGACTTCCAGCTGTGGGATGACCTAGAGGACTTGTTCTCTATGCACCAGCGGATTCTGCGTCAGACATTCCCAGAAGGTAATCAGTCGTGACATTGAGGACGATGGCGAGCGATACCAGTGAGTACAGCGGTGGCTCGACGGCGCCAGATTCGTACTTCTGGTAAGCACCGATCGTCATGTTGAGAGCATCGGCGGTCTTCTGCTGGGTCAACCCAACAGCATTGCGAGCATCTTTGATGCGCTCGCCCAAGCCGGGAATCCTTGTCTTTGCTCTCGTCATACATCCTATCTTGACGTAATAGGATTAGTATGCAAACATCCTATTTGGATGTATCCGTTTTGGATGTATTGGAGGCAAGCAATGCTGACGATGGTCGAGGAGAAGGAGATACCGGCGTTGAGAGTGAGCGAGAAGCCGCCGCACCGCCTATTCGCCGAGCAGACCCTGGACGAGTTCGAGAGCGTGGGAGAAGGGGTCGTGGTGGAGGTGACGGGCTACCCAGAGCACCCCAGGAATCCCCAGAAGGTCTACCAGTCGCTCAAGGACGAGCTATGGCGGCGGGACATGCGCGATGCGGTGCGCGTCTTCACCAGGCAGGGCCGCATCTTCATGGAGCGCAAGGAAGACAAGAAGCTAGTGAAGGTTGGAAAGGAGTGGAAATGGGAGGAGCGATAGAGGCGGTCGCATCGCTTGCGTGGCTAGCGGCAATCACGATCATTGCCGTGGTGGTCGAGAGGCGAACGGCCTCGATGGAAAGGTCGCTACAGCAGCTGCGCGATGATCGCAGCAATGCCGATGGCGTCGGCAAGCACGCCAACGATGTCGAGGAAGCGCCTTGCGCGTGCAGCACGACTGCCGCGCATAGACCTGCCAATCGCTAGGTAGCGCGGGTTGCGGCGCGAATAGCGCCACGGTGTTTCGTATGCGATGCCATGTTCCATGCAACTCATTGAACAATAGGTGTCGCTTCTGCAGGTCACAAGCTGTTTTTCGATAGGAAAGGTGACGAAATGGAAGAACCTATAGAGGTGGCAGCCGAGGTGATCGAGCCGACCGACAACCTGACGGTCGTGTTCACCCAAGCCATCATCAAGGACAACATCACCGCGCTCGATGCGTACGTCGATCGCGAGATAGCGCCCTACATAGGGGCGCAGATAGACCCCGCCAACGAGCAGCAGGTCAAGGAGGCCAGGAAGTGCATGGCCGACCTCAACAAGCTCAAGGCCCCCATAGAGGACGAGCGCAAGCGCATCAAGAAGGCCTACGAGGCGCCCCTTAAGGAGTTCGAGGCAAGGGTGAGGGCCATCACCTCCAAGATAGACTCCGCGAGGCAGGCCATCAAAGAGCAGGTTGACGAGGCCGATGCGAGGTTCCGCGAGATTCGCCGGGCAACCCTCGAAGAGGAGTACGTGGCCTGCGTTGGCAAGATGGCAGACGTGATACCCTTCGGCGCCATCCTGGAGGATGCATGGCTCAACCGCTCGACATTGGAGCCGAAGGCCCTATCGGCGGTAGCGGAGAGGGCAGCTGAGGCCCTCAAGGGCTACAAGGCACTCCAAGCCCAGACATTGAGCCACGAGTCGGAGGTGATGCGCCACTACGCAAACACCCTCGACCTCACCTCTGCCCTGGAGCTCGAGCAGTCTCTGAACGCCAAGGACAAGGAGCTGGAGGAGTTTCGGGCTGCCCAGGAGGCCGCAAACATGGCCAAGCCCGAACCAGAGCCTGTCCCAGAGCAAGAACCCGTCTCAGAACCAGCCACAGACCCCGATGCCCCGATCTGCAGATGGGCGCTCTCGATGGAGTTCGAGGGAACGAGCGAGTTCGCCACGCAAGTGGGCCACACCCTCAAGGGCATGGGCATAACGGGAGCCACCATCAAGTGCGTGGGGGTGGTCTCATGACCGAAGCATTGACTAGGGTGTACGAGGCTGACGGCCAGGAGATAAGGCTATCCCCTGCCACCATCACCAGATACGTCCTGGGAGGAAACCAGCAAGTTCCCGAACCCGAGATGGCGAAGGCCATCATGACCTGCGCCGCCCGCAAGCTCAATCCCTTCGCGGGGGACGTGCACATACTCCCCCACTGGGACAGCGCAAGCGGCACGACCAAGCTCTCCGTCTGCCCCTCGATAGACTTCTACCAGCGCCGGGCGATGGCCAACCCCCGCTTTCGCGGGATGAAGGACGGTGTGACCGTGATAGCCAACGGGGTCATGCTCAAGAAGCAGGGCTGCGCGGTGTACGAAGACCTGGGAGAGAAGCTCATAGGTGGCTGGGCAGCGGTCTACATAGACGGCTACGTGGATCCGGTGTGCTGCGAGGTGTCGATGGCCGAGTACGACCAGCATCGGGCGCTCTGGAAGTCCAAGCCCGCCACCATGATCAACAAGGTGGCCAAGTCCCAGGCATTGCGAAAGGCTTTCCCGGACGAATTCACGGGACTCTACGAGCCTTCCGAGATGGGCCTGGAGGAAACCAGCACGAGCGTGACCACCATGGAGCCTCCCATGGAATGCGAGGCGACCTACGAGGAGCCTGTAGAGGAAGACAAGCGACCTGCCATGTGGGCAGAGGTGGCAGACCTCAAGAAGGCGGCCATCTCCATGGGAACAAACGAGCAAGCCATACGCGACTGGATGGACGCGACCATCACAAACCCCGACGGCACTCCCAAGGCGCCACGGGACTACGCAGTGGAGGAGATATGCCTGCTGCGCGACAAGCTGCACGAGAACATCGCCGACCAAGCAGAGCTGGAAGCCAGCGCGGCATCAGGCGCGCAGGGAGAGCTTTCGGAATACGACATCGACTTCTAGGAGGAAACGTGAGCATCAACCAAGTGTGCATATCGGGCAATTTGACCCGAGACCCGGAGCTTCGCCGCACCCAGTCAGGCATGGCCATCATGAGCTTCGGGGTGGCGGTGAACGACCGCCGCAAGAACAGCCAGACGGGGCAATGGGAAGACTACCCCAACTTCATCGACTGCACCGTGTTCGGCTCGTACGCCGAGCACTTGGAGCACAACCTGTTCAAGGGCAACAAGGTGGCCATCTCGGGCAAGCTGCGCTGGAGCCAATGGGAGAAGGACGGCCAGAAGCGATCCAAGGTGGAGGTGGTAGCCGACGCGGTGGAGTACATGACCCAGAGGCCCCAGCAAGCTCAACAGGGCTACCAGCAGCCTCAGCAAGCCCCACAGCCCTACCAGCAGCAGATGCCAGTCGTGAACACCGCATCGTATGCCTACGACGACGACATCCCGTTCTAGGGGGTTCTGAATGCAATACTTCGACCACTCGACCACGGCAGCATCTGATGACAAGGTGCTCACCCTGCGCATGGATTGCGGGGGCGCTGCCGTGGATGCCTACTGGGCAATTTTGGAGCAGATCTACAACGACGAAAGCGGGTGCTCAGCGGGCGCTAAGCGGGCGCTGAGCCACCGCTTATGCACTAGTGTGGAGCAACTCGAAAAGTGGATTTCAGCGATGCTAGAAATAGGTCTGCTCGAACGCGACGAGGAAAATCCAGAGAATATCACATCGAAACGCGCGATGGAGAACATAACGCGTTATCAGGAAAAGTGCGAAACAGCACGTCAGAACGCACTTAACCGCACACGCAAGAGCGGGCGCAAAGCGGGCGCTAAGCGGGCGCTGAAAAGCACCTCCACGACAGAGAAAACGCCCGCTGACAACAAAACAAAACAAAACAAAGGTATTGAGCAACATAAAGTTGCTCAAATACCTATTGCGTCGGACGGCGCGGAATCGGCTTGCACCGCGCCGCCGCCACAAAGGCAGTGCCCGGTCTGTGACTGCCCCATGGATGCGGTGGTGTCGGAGTCCGGCGCCGTCACGTACTCCTGCAACCTGTGCGGGCACGGGGAGGTGGCGTATGGCTAAGCGAGACACCATCGCCGAGATCTACAGGCCCATGCTCGGCAAACCCTCCATCAAGCGCGAGTGCTGCGCGATCTGCGGGCGCAACCGCCCACTCAACCAGCACCACATCGTCAGGAGAGGAGCGGGCAAGGCATACGACGAGCACGGACGGGAGCTGAAGAAGCCCACCGTGACGCTGTGCGGGATGGGCAACAACCTCCGCGACGCCGACGGCAACGAGCTATGCCACGGCCTGGCCCATCACAACCGCCTGCATTTCCGCTGGGTTCAGTCCAGCAAGGTGGCATGCGCCGGGCACTGGGAGTACATCCTGTGCGACGAGCCGACCGACTACCTCACCGCCCTGTCCCTAGATGGATGGAGGAGGCTATGAGCTTCGGATTGCGCGACAAGGACTGGGTAGACCCCGACGAGGAGAGGCCCCCTGAGGGCATGGAATGCAGAGGCTGTTGGCGATGCGAGAAGACCCCGGACAGAAAGTCCGATTACGGATTCTGCACCGAGTTCATGGATTGGGTGAAGCTGGACTGCCCTGTGATCGAGCTGAGCTGCAACACATGGGAGGAGAAGAGATGAAGAACCCCGTGAGCACGAACGTGACCAACCCGCCGCATTACGCCGGATGCGGCATCGAGTGCAAGGACGCCCTCAAGTCGCTGCTGGAGGGCTCGAAGATGACGGCGATGCAGGACTACTGGAGAGGCTGCGCCTTCAAGTACCTCTGGAGAGCCGACAAGAAGAACGGCGTCGAGGACTTGCAGAAGGCACGCCAGTGCATCGACTACCTGATCGAGGACATCGAGGCAACCCAAGCGCCTAACGGAATGCTCACCGAGCTGAGGAAGGAGCAATGATGGAGTTCGAATGCCCGTATTGCGGATGGATGCTCGAAGGTGGCGACGAGACAGGCGTTCACGTATTCTCGCCGACTGGTGATTACGAAGGGGATGACTTCGAGTTCTGCTTCCACTGCGGTAAAAAGATGCCAGATAGCTTGGAGAAGCTGCTAGAGCGCATGGAATCCTACGCTCAGAAGAACGAGGGATATGTCGATGGCTCAAAAGTCGGTAACTTCGCGAAGGAGCTTCGCGCCCTCATAGAGAGGGATGCGTGATGTACGAAATCACCGTAGTTAACCTCGAAACGGGAAATATCGTATGCGATGCGGAAGCTGAAACGGTTGCTGTTATAACCGCAAGCGATATGGGCCAAGAATACCAAGGCTTCAAAGGCTTCTGGGGGAGCACTCACGCCCCACTGCTGGAAGCCATGACCATAGCGCTAGAGGAAGAGCTTGAAAGGCATGGATTGCCCAAGAGAGTTGAGCGTGATGCGTGATGATCGAGCTGGAATACATAGACAGATACCCCGAG
>CANOHY010000055.1 GCA_947565915.1 uncultured Eggerthellaceae bacterium
ATTTCGTTTGCTACGCGCAACGATATGTCCGGTGTGGTGAAGGCTGCAATCTTCCATGCACAGTTCGAGACCATCCATCCCTTCAAGGATGGCAATGGGCGTACTGGTCGTGCTTTGTTGCATCGCGTGCTTGCCAATGATGGGCTGTTGATACATGCAATGCTGCCAATATCTGCAGGTCTTTTGCACGATGTTGACCGTTATATGGGCGCGCTTGATGCGTATCATGAAGGATTCATTGAGCCGATAATTGAATGCATGGTTGATGCTTTGGAGCTTGCTATAGCCATTGGGTCACGTATTGCTTTGGATGTCGATGAGGTTCTCAGGGAATGGGAGTCGACGAATGAGGATCGGCGAAGTTCGGCCTCGCATCGTCTGCCAGGGATTCTCGTTGAGCAACCGGTGGTTAACGTTGCTTATGTAGCATCGGCGCTTGATATGACTGATCGTGCAGCTAGGAGCCTGATAGATGTTGCTTGTAATCGCGGCATTCTCGTGAAAATGGGCAATGCAAAGCGCGGGGCTTTTTACCAAGCACCCGCGTTGATCGCGATTTTGGAAGAGGCATCGAGCTTGCCGGGAATCCGGCGAATCGCCGCTCGCTAATCACTCGTTCTGCGTTTCGCGCCACCGAAGAAGTAGACGAAGGGGGTGTCGGCGACCTCGTCGATGTCGAAGCGCGACTCCCAGCATGTGGCCTCCTCGCGTGCTGGCAGGAGCTCGCGTGAAACGTTCGCGGGCACGTGCGCGTGGTGGGCGTCGAGGGCTTTGCGCCCCATGCCGTGCGCAACGAGGAAGCGGCCTTCGGGCACGAGCAGGTCGCTTACGCGCTCGACCAGGGCTTCGCGATCCAGGATGTGGGGATAGGCATTGTAGGCCACTACGATGTCGAAGCGCTCATTCGTATCCAGCTGGAGCACGTCGGCGCACGCGAATTCCAGTTGCGCTCGCGCAACGTCTGCGAACTTGGCACGGGCATGCTCGATCATGCCCTGCGACAAGTCGAGTGCCAAGATGCGCGAGGCGCCCAGTTCCAGGTAGGCGCGCTCCATGATGCCCGTGCCGCATCCTATGTCGAGCACGCGCGCGCCTTCATGCACGCCTGCAAGCCGGGCGATGGCAAGATGCTTGCCGCCGGCCGCTTCGCTTTGCGCGTCCCATCCGCCGGCCCGCTCGTCGAAGTACTCGCCAATCCTGCCGATGCTCATAAGCTGCCTTTCTCTCTCTGGGCAAGGTACGCGTCCCCCTTGTCCTTCTTTGCCTCGTTTTCGGAGACGCCAGCGTTGGAGCCGCTGAGAGGCCCAGTTCCTCCAGCGGCCCCAGCGCTAGCGTCTCGACAGGGGCACCACCAAGCGCGTGCCCTCGTGCTCGACCAGCTCCACATGCGTTTCGTAGGCTTCCTCGATGACCTCTTTGGTCATGGTTTCCGGTCCGCCTGCGGCGAGCACCGTGCCATTCTTGATCACCAGGAATCGGTCGCAATAGCGCAGCGCAAGGTTGATGTCGTGCAACACGGCCGCGCAAGCAACGCCATGCTCGTGGGCGATATGGCTCACGAGCTCCATCACCTCCACCTGGTTTGCCATATCCAGGTTGTTGGTTGGCTCGTCGAGCAGCAGCACTTCGGTATCCTGCACAAGCGCGCGGGCAATCACCACCTTCTGATGCTCGCCGCCTGAAAGCTCGTCGAGGTAGCGCAGGGCGAGGGGCCCAAGTTCGAGCTCTTCGATTACGCGGTCCACCACGGCATAATCGTCTTCGTTCGGCGCTGCCTTCACATAGGGCTTGCGCCCCAGCAGCAGGGCATCGTAAACCGTCACGCCATTTGCATGCGAATGTTGCGCCACCAAAGCAACGTGCCGCGCGCGCTCGTCGCGCGAGTAATCCGAGAGTTCGCGGCCCGCCAAGGCAACCACGCCCTTTTGCGGACGCAGCATGTCGTCAAGGCAGCTAAGCAGCGTAGATTTCCCGCAACCGTTCATGCCCAGTATCGCCAGGAAGGAGCCTGGCACAATCTGCGCAGTGATGTCCTTCAGCACTGGGTCGCCCTTGCCGTAAGCAAAACCCACATCGCGCGCTTCCAGGTTCCCCGCGCCCTCTTCGCGTTTCGCCGACATCCAATGCACGTCGCTCATCGGCGCATCCCCCTCATCAGCAGGTACAGGAACACGGGAGCGCCCACGAACGACGTGATGGCGCTGATGGGCAACACGATGGAGGGCACCACCATGCGCGCAATCAGGTCGGAGAGCAGAAGCAGAACGGCTCCTGCCAAGGCCGATGCGGGCATGAGGAAGCGGTAGTCGCTTCCGATGAAGCGACGCATGATATGAGGCGCAACCAACCCTATGAAGTTGATGGTGCCGCAGAAGGCAATCACGGAAGCGGCCGCAAGCGAGCCCATCAGCATGTTCGCCAAGCGCACCCGTTTCACGTTCACGCCGAGCCCGTGCGCGGTGCCCTCGCCCGATTCCATGGCGTTGAAGTTCCATCGATTCGCCATGAAGAAAACGAACGCAACGAGCGTGATGGCGCTCATTATGGTCAGTTCTCGGTACGACACGCGGCCGAGGTCGCCGAACGTCCAGAACACCACAGCTGCCACCTGGGTGTCTTCGGCGAAGTATTGGATGAGCGCGGTGGCCCCGGTGAAGAGCGCCGATATAGCAACGCCGGCAAGCACGATGCTCTCGGGCGTGATGTCGCGAAACCTCGCAAGGGCCAAGATGATGAGCGTCGATGCCATAGCGCCGATGAAGGCGCAGATGACGGTAAGGTAGGGATTGGTGCTTGCGGTGCCCTCGTAAGCTGCTGCCGCTGAGCCATACCCAAGTACGATGATGGCAATGGATGCGCCAAATGATGCTCCTTGCGAGATGCCCAGCGTGCTCGCCGATGCCAGGGGGTTTCGCAGCACGCTTTGGAAGGCGCATCCTGCAATGGCCAAGGCGATGCCGCCTACGATTGCCGTGAGAATGCGTGGCATGCGCAGGTTCCACACAACAATCTGGTTGTAGCTATTGCCTTGGCCAAATAGCGCAGCCACAACGTCGCCGAAGCCCAGGTTCGCGGTTCCCGACACGATTGACACGAGGGAAACCAGCACGACGAGCACGGCAAGCGCTACGATCACGCCCACCTTGAAGCGCGTGTAGGAGCGGTAGCGAGCAAGCGCACTGGAGCTTTGCGCCTTTGCGCTTGCTGGCTTCGCAGCATGCCTTGTCTCCATGGTGTCGGGTTTCACTGGGCGGTTTCCTTAACGTCCTCAACGTGATGGGGTTATGCCTGCCTCAGATGCAGTTTGAGCAATCCCTTACGAGAATGCGCGAACGGGAATCTGCCCGAAGCCCGCTCCCTGGCTCTGCATTTGCTCGTAGTAATCGGCGCCGAGCATCGTGGTAAAGATCTCTGCGTACTTTGCAGGAAGGTCGACATCTGCAAAGGCATCGGGATATACGGTTGCGCCGTCGAAGTAGGCGTCGCAAATCGCAAGCTCCACGTTGGTGCCGTTCATGTTGTACGAAGGCTGCGTGTAGATGTTGCCCGTTTGGAATGCCTTCAGGCTATCGAAGAAAGCCGGGTTGTTGGCGTAGTCCTGGCGCAGCAGCTCCAAGTTCGCAGCGTTCAAGAACATGAAATCGGGGTTCCATTCGCCCAGCTGCTCCAATGTGACCTCCACTGATCCTGTTTGGCCGGTGCTGTCGGCCACATTCAAGATGTTCACGGCTTCGAAGGGCGGATAGTTGGCATACGTTCCGCCGAAGCTCTTGGCGCCCTTGTAGTTCACGGCACCTGCATAGCATGTGGGTCGTTCGTCTTCGGGGGTGTTGGCGGTGCGGTCGGAGAGGTCTTGCTGCCAACCCTCCATCTTCGCCACCACGTCTTGGGCATGTTGGGAGGTGCCCAAGACGTCTCCCACTACCAGGATGGATTGCATCACGTCGTAGGTGAACATCTGGTCCTGGTAGCTGATTCCCACCACAGGGATGCCGATCTGCGCCTGCAGGGCGTCGCATTCCTGGGCTGAGCGGCTCGAGATGATCACGTCGGGCGCCAAGCCGAGCAGCGCCTCGCCATCCACGCTGGTTTCCATAAGGTGGTTTCCGTTGGAAGTAGTGGGCAGCTCCGTGAACGCTGCCTCCCAAACCATGGTATAGGGACGAGTGGGGGAGGCCGGCGTATCCATCTGCGTGACAGCGATAAGCTTGTCCTGGCCACCGGCGTATACGACGAATCGCGCGGCGCTGCCCACCGTAGCGCAGGTTTGCACGTCGGTGGGAATCTCCACGGTGCGGCCGTAGACATCGGTGATCTGACGCGTTTGCGGAGCATCGCTAGCTTGCTGGTTGGCATTGCCCGCAGGTTTGCTTGATGAGCAAGCGCAAGCCAGTAGCAAGCAAAGGCCCAAAGCTAGTACGACAAAAGCCGCTTTGGCATTCTTGGCGAATGCGTTTGTGTGGCTCAATGCGATTCGATGGCTCATGGCATTCCTTTCCCTCTCTTGCAGTGTTACGAATTCTACATCAGTGTTAACGCATCGCTTGGGAGAATGTTACGAATTCTGATTTCTTCATATTCCAAAGAGAAATGCTCCCATTCCTCATCTCGTTCGCTTGCTAGAATGGATGTGCGTTCTAAAGCGGTTTCAGTATCGCAGGCCATCGCGCGAGGAAAGGTGCCATCATGCAGCATGAGGTAACGAGCCCGCAGCGCTTGTTGGATTCGTCGGGCAACATTGCCGAGCCGGGGTTTGCGAAGCGCCTGCATTGGGTCTACGACCGCGCCGACATCAAGGCGCCGCGGTGGCGCATCAAGGAATGGGATTACTACTATATAGGCGACGGTTCTCATGGCTTTGCCATCACGCTCTCGGATGCAGGATTCGTGAGCAGTTTGTCCATCTCGCTCCTTGGCTTCGGCGTGGACGAGGCTGAGCCCTTTCAGATGAACTGTGGCGCTTTGGGTGCCTTCCCGCTCGGCAAGCTTGCCCTTCCGCCCACGAGCGAAAAAGGCGACGCGTGTGCGCAGGTGGGCAATGCCGATTTCCTGTTCGAGAACGATGGCACCACACGCCACCTCGCAGGCGTGTTCAAGGACTACTGCAAGAGTGGCGCTGACCTCACGTTCGACTTCATGCTTACCAACTTTCCCGAAGAAACCATGGTGATCGCCACGCCTTTCGAGAAGCCAGGCCACTTCTACTACAACCAGAAGATCAACTGTATGGCCGCCGATGGCGAAGTGCATTTCAACGGCGTCACCTATACCTTCAGGGCTGCCGACGGGGCCATGGGCACGTTGGACTGGGGGCGTGGAGTATGGACGTACGACAACACCTGGTATTGGGGAAGCGGCCAGATGCTGCTCGAAGACGGCGAGCGCTTCGGCTTCAATATCGGCTACGGCTTCGGCGACACCTCTGCCGCAAGCGAGAACATGCTGTTCATGGATGGAACCGCCCATAAGCTCAAGGACGTGAGCTTCGATATCCCGCGCAAGTCCGATGGAGCCTACGACTACCTGGCTCCCTGGGAGTTCCACGAAACCGATGGCCGGTTCGAGATGCGCTTCGAACCCATCATCGACCGCTATGACCCAGTGGACCTCAAGCTCATCTGCATGGTTCCGCATCAGGTGTTCGGGCGCATGAGCGGAACGGCCGTGCTCGATGATGGCCGCGAGGTGCGCATAGCCGATCGCATCGCGTTCGCCGAGCACGTGCACAACAAGTGGTAGTGAGTTCATTAATCGGCATTGCCAGCTATAATTGCCCTCATGATTCTGCAACTCGAGCAAATAGAGAAGTCGTTTGGCGGTCGCACCCTGTTCACGGGGGTGAACCTGCGCCTCGAAGAGGGCGATCGCCTGGCACTTGTGGGTCCTAACGGCGCGGGGAAAACAACGCTTCTGCGCATCATCTCCGGCGAGGAAAGCGCAGATGCCGGTCGTGTGGTGCTGGCGAAGGATGCGCGCATCGGCTATCTAGAGCAAGAAGCCATCGAGATGGACGACAACCCCATCTTCGAGGAGGTGCTCTCGGCGCAAAGCGAGGTGGTGGAAGCCGAGCGCAAGCTGCGCGAGCTCGAGCATTCCCTGGGCGCTAATCCCACCGAAGAGCAGTTGGCCGCTGCTGGGAAGGCACGCGATCGCTACGAGAATCTGGGCGGCTATACCATCGAGGCCAAGGTGCGCAGCGTGCTGTTCGGCCTCGGCTTCAAGGAAGAGGACATGCAGCGCTCGACCACAGAGTTCTCGGGCGGTTGGCAGATGCGCTTGGCGCTGGCGAAGCTGCTGGTGCGCAATCCCGAAGTGCTGCTGCTCGATGAGCCCACCAACCATTTGGACCTCGAGAGCGTGCGCTGGCTCGAGGGGTTCCTGAAGACCTATGACGGCACGGTGATCGTGGTGAGCCACGACCGCGCATTCATGGACAACGTGGTGGACCGCGTTGCCGAGATAGACAACGGCCAGGTGATGCTTTACAAGGGCAACTATTCCGCTTACCTGAAGGCGCGCGACGCGCGCATCGAGCAGTTGAAGGCCGAGCACAAGCAGCAGCTCGAGGAAATCGCGCGCCTGGAGGCGTTCGTGGAGCGCTTTCGCTACAAGGCTACCAAGGCCCGTCAAGCGCAAGATCGCGAGAAGAAGCTTGAGAACATGCGGGCGAACCTGGTGCACATCCCCGACGAGAAGCCGCGGGTGCACTTCAACTTCAACCAGCCGCCGCGTACGGGCGACGAGGTGGTGCGAGCGCGTGGGCTGGTGAAGCGCTACGGCGACCACGTGGTCTACGATGGCATCGACTTCGACTTGTTCCGTGGCGACAAGGTGGCCTTGGTGGGGCCGAATGGAGCGGGCAAGTCCACGCTGCTGAAGATGATCGCAGGCGTGCTGGCACCCGATGCTGGCTCCATCGAGTACGGCACGGGGGTAACGCGCACCTATTACGCGCAGCATCAGCTTGAAGAGCTGTGCTCGGGCAACACGGTGTTCGAGGAGCTCGATCGCGTGGCGCCCGGTTGGACCATCTCGCAAGTGCGCACGCTGCTGGGTGCCTTTTTGTTCCATGGCGACGACGTGGATAAGCGCGTGAGCGTGCTCTCTGGCGGCGAGAAGAGCCGATTGGCCTTGGCGAAGATGCTCGTTGCGCCCACGCCGCTGCTCTGCCTGGACGAGCCGACCAACCACTTGGACATCTCGAGTGCCGACGTGCTGGAGCAGGCGCTCAAGCACTTTGAGGGCACCATATTGCTGATCACCCACGACCGGCATCTCATTCGCAGCGTGGCCAATCGCATCGTGGAGGTGCGGCCAGGCAAGATCACCAACTACGTGGGCGACTACGACTACTACCTCTACAAGACTGAGCAGCTTGCCGAGGGTTCTGGTGAAGATGGCGCAGCTGCTTCTGACGTAGGCGGTTCTGGCAAGGCAGCACCTAGCACTGGCGGGGGAGCCACGAAAGTGACTGTGCGCAAGCACGAGAAAGGCGAGCGCCCGGCTGCCCGGGGCACATCTGCCGCTGCCGAAGCCCCGCTCACGGCTGCGAAGGGGTCGGCGCCCAAGTCCAAGGAGCAGAAGCGCCGCGAAGCTGAAGCGCGCAACCGCGCCTATGCAGCGCTCAAGAACCATCGTAAGCGCATCGACGAGCTCGATGCGCAGATGGAGCGCGACCGTGCGCGCATGGAGGAGGTGCTTCAGCTGCTCGCCGATCCCGATTTCTATACGCGCGAAGAGGGAACGAGCGACATCATCTCCGAGCATGCACAGCTCAAGCAGCGTTTGGAACATGCTGAAGAGGAATGGCTTGCTCTGAACGAGGAGCTCGAGGCCGAGATGGCGCGTCAGAAAGCCGATGCCTGATGAACGTTGTGCTGGTAGAGCCCGAGATCCCTCAGAATACGGGCAATGTTGCGCGCACCTGTGCTTGCACTGGTGCCACGTTGCACCTGGTGGAGCCCATGGGATTTCGCCTGACGCAGCGCAACCTTGCGCGCGCAGGCTGCGACTACTGGGATCAAGTTGAAATCGTGAAGTGGGCGTGCGCTGACGAGTTCCTAGAAGCGCACGGGGGTGATGAGCTGCATCTCTTCACGGGGCAGGCGAGACGCTTGTTCACTGAGGTTTCGTACGGCGCAAACGCCTTCTTGCTCTTCGGGCGTGAGAGCCGCGGGCTCGACCAAGAGCTCATCGATCGTTTCGCTGCCAGCTGCGTGCGCATTCCCATGCGCGACGGGTTGCGCTCCCTCAACCTGTCGAACGCTGCGGCCATCGGGCTCTACGAGGCCCTTCGCCAAAACGGCTTCTCCCACCTCGCCTAATTTCGGTCTTGGTGGTCACAAAACCCGGTTTGTTCGTCAAGAAATCGCCTATTGCGAGGTTTGCGGGCCTCATCGTCAAACGTGACCTGAGGTTTTATGGCGCAAGAGTTGCCTGCTTTGACGAAATCGGGAGGATCCTGACGAACAAATGGGGTTTTGTGACCACGAATTGAGGGCAAGGCGAGCATCGTAAGACTGGCTTACCTAGAATGTTGCGCAACGGATTCCTCCTTATCTCGCCGACAATGGGATTCAGAGACCCTGTTCGGCGGATAAAAGAAAACGAGGAAACCATGTCAAAGACCCTATCGAAGGCAACTGGAATGCTTGTCGCACTTGCCTTGGCGCTCGGCTTGCTCTGTGCAGCGCAGGCGGTGACTACTGAGGAGGCCTATGCGGCAGCGGACACTACGCCGATGTATCGCCTCTACAACAAGTGGAGCACCGAGCACCTGTTCACCTCAGGCAAGGCAGAGTATGACAACCTGGTTAAGAAGGGTTGGACCGGCGAGGGCGTGGCCTGGTTGGCGCCAACCTCGGGCGACCCGGTATACCGCCTCTACAACAAGTGGTCGGGCGACCATCACTACACCACCTCCAAGAAGGAGTACGACAAGTGCGTGCGAGACGGCTGGAAGGGTGAGGGCACTGCCTTCTACTCGGGCGGGAATCGGCCCATCTACCGCCTGTTCAACCCGTATGTGAAGTCGTTCTTCCATCACTATACGGCAGGCGCCGCCGAGCAGAAGAATTGCATCAAGGCCGGCTGGAAGGACGAGAAGGTCGGTTGGTACGGCTATGCTTCAGACATTTCTGTTTCGAGCAATAATGCTGCAGTTAAAGAATTCGCAAATCTGTGGAACAACGCTCTTCATTTGGTGAATAACGCTGGAGCTTCGGCTGACGACTTTCTAAACAGCAAAAGTAGCATCGATGGGATTTCTGAATACACCATGTTTCTTCAATATGTGGTAGATCATGCGCAGTGTGTAAATGATGCTGCGAAATTAGAACAGAGCAATGCATCATTACACGACCTTTTTGGTCCTTCGTTCGCTATCGCATTTGACAAATGGAGCGAAGCGTTCAGTGACTTAAGTTTTGAGGTGCTCATTGGTCCACTTGTTGTAGAGCCGATAAACCGCTTCAGACTGATCGGTCTTGAGGGCATACGCCTTTTCAGCCGTTAGCGAATGAAGGGCGACAAACCTTCTATGCAGATGGCATGGCACTGAATCTAACCGCTCGCCGAGCACCTGTCGACGCATGCGGTTGAGCCGTTATAGCTTAATGGCAATTTGCGGAAGTGGCCCCAATGAGTTAATAATCAAATCACGCAACATTACAAAGGGGCTACTGGCTTAAAAACTGGTTCTACTGGCTTAGCTTTA
>CANOHY010000056.1 GCA_947565915.1 uncultured Eggerthellaceae bacterium
TCGCAGCGATAGACAATAGGGCGGCAATCGAGCAGCACCTTAGAGGTCTTGAGTGCCTAAGCAACTCACGCCATTTCTCATACAGAGATTCTGCAGTTTACGATCGAGGGTAAATAACGTGGCACCTTCACGACGTGCTAGCAGGAAATAGAACAAATCGTACGACGAATGCCCCAACCTAACCGACTCGTTCATTGCTTCGATCCAAAGGGCATTATCATCCACAAATCTATCAACCAATCCAAGAGCATCGCGACCATATGCTGTTGCTTGATCAGCGGACAATTGCTCGCACCGAATGTACTTAGCAAGCGCATGAGCCAATTCGGCATTCATGAGGCTTGGGGCAATTATCTCTTCTTCTCCATTGAGAAGAAGAGAGAGCGCCTCACCCTCTTCACTGCCCATTGCCATGGAAAGTGCTGCATTTACGTCGATGACTACCATTGCTTGCTGTCACTCAATTCGCGCATTATCCGCGTAAAATCAGCATCACGCTCAGCACGGCCTTCAGCAACTACATCAACCGGATTCATAAGATCCCTTTGGCGCTCTGCTCGTCTTTGAGCTGCTCTTGCAAGTATTTCCTTACGCTTTGCTACTCGCGTAGCAACTTCAGATTGATGGGCCGTTTCCTCTTTTGGAGTTTCACCATGAATCATCTGACTTACTGCCGCAATAGTTTGTTGGGCCATGCTGCGATGATTAACCGCTGCATAGTCTTTAAGCTCCTGATAAAGCTCCTGTGGAAAGTCTCTCACTTGCAATGCGGGCATAGCAATCTCCTTTGTTATATGCATGCATTATACATGTATTTTACATGTCTTACAAGCAATCTTCCGTGGTTGAAGATTCTTCGCCATCATCTGCGAAGCCACGCATTGGAACTCGCACAAACCAAAAACCATCAAGCATGTATTGCATATCCGCTTTGCGATGCCGCATGGCAACCGCTTCGCATCAGGCCTCCAGTTCACGGTCGAGCTCGCGGCGGCGCTTGATGGCATCATGGACGGTAAGCGCGAAGGACGCGAATCCCAAAATGAACCCCATGCCGAAGAACACCACCCCAATGGCGAGGTCGCCGAACCACGCTACATTACCGACGCCCACAATTTGAATCTCAGCCAGAATGCGCATGCCGCATGTCAGAACCCCGAGTACCACTCCGCAAAACAACGCGCCTAACGCCACGAAATCCCAGGGAATGGAATCGACCTGCGCAAAGCGCGTATGACTAGAAAAAAACCCCGACTTAAGCTGAATAGTCATGCTTGCAATGCAGGCGCAAAGAATCGTGAGAACAAGGGGTAGTTGCACGGGCACAAGGCTCTGGCCCAAGGGCGTCATGATGGGATGTTCGGTAGTTGAAGCCACTTGATCGAGCATGATGCTGTAGTACAGGCAAATGAACGATCCAACAAGGAAGATGCCATAGCCCACTTTGGTCGACTTGTTCTCTTCGTCAACAAGGCGCTCGTCCTTGGGGCCCATGATCTCGTTCCATTTTCGCATCAGATACATAATTGTCTCCTATTCCCAGAAGAGGTCGTCAAGCGTTGTGCCAAGCGTTTTGCATATGGCTGTGCAGAGCTTCAGGCTGGGGTTGTAGCGCCCCGCCTCGATAAGCCCTATGGTCTGTCGCGTTGCCCCTACTGCATCGGCGAGCTGCTGTTGCGAAAGACCGCAACGCATTCGCGCTTCGCGTAGGCGATCGTTCTTGATGCCATCCACGGCATCGCCTCCTTGCGTTGCTGCATGCAATGCAAAATATATCTTGCATGCAAATTATATGTTGCATACCGATGATGTCAAGCAGCGAGTTTCAAAAAACCTCCTTGACTTAAACCTTAGTTCAAGTTCAACAATAGCGGCCCGGCCGGCCATCGCCGCACCCGTGCCCAACGTTGCCGATGCCAACACAATCTATCTGGGATACCCCATATGGTGGGGCACCGCGCCGCGCATAATCCTCACCTTCCTCGATACCGCCGACACCGCAGGCAAAACCATCATTCCCTTCTGCACGTCGGGTTCGAGCTCCATTAGCGGCAGCATTGCCGAGCTGCATGCGGCTGCACCGGAGGCTAACTGGAAAGAGGGTCGGCGGTTCTCGGCTTCCGCTTCTCAACAGGAGGTCGATGCGTGGGTGGCAAGCGAGTAGGGCATATACTGGGCATCCACAGAAAAGGCAGGAGGAAGCAAGATGGCATACTCCATCGGACAAGTTTCCGAGCTTTTGGGGATACCTGTCTCGACCATCAGATACTACGAGAACAAGGGCGTCCTAGAGAAGGTGAGCCGAACGGCTGGTGGCGTGCGCGAGTTCGACGATGTCGACATCGGCTGGCTCCGCATGATCGCATACCTGAAGATGGCGGGCATGACCGTCAGCGAGATAAGCGAGTTCACATCGCTCTACAAGAAGGGCGACTCCTCCATCGAGGAGCGGCGCCAGCTTCTTCACAGAAGGCGCAATCTCATCATGGAGCAGATGGCCGAACTTCAGGAAGCGCTCGACTTCATCACGTACAAATGCTGGTACTACGACACTGCCGCCGAAGCGGGCACCTGCAGCGTTCCACGCGACATGCCCGAAGACGAGATGCCGCCTGAAATGGCAGCCATCAAGAGAAAGTGCCACGTCTGAACCCACCTGCGCGCTGAAGTAAACTGCTCTAGGAGCAGTTCCAGACAGCTCGCGAAAACGAAGAGGGCATCGGTGAGATGATGACGAATGAAGGCAAACCTGAGAAACGATCGTCTGACTTCGAAGCTCTTGGAGCATATCGGACCTATAAATCACAGCTGAAAGAGCAGATCGAAACCGAGCTGCCCGCGGTTGTGGAGATGCTCCTGGCCGAACGCAGCCAAGCAGCTGGCTCGGCTGCTCGGGCAAGCACATCCAACCTGCCCGACGTCCCCAGCGACACCCAAGATCAATGGGACCTTTTCCGCGCCTTGGTGAACACGCGGCCGCCCCTGCCCGCAAGCGATGAACTCCTGGCCTCGCAAAATGAGCTGCTCCAGCACATCCTGACCTACCGCGGCACCACAACGCTGCAAGACATCCCTCCCCTGCCGGGCCGCGAGGGCGTGAGGCTCTGGCGCGGCGATATCACCACGCTGGCAACAGACGCCATCGTAAATGCCGCCAACTCGCAGATGCTCGGCTGCTTCGTGCCTGGGCACCATTGCATCGACAACGCCATCCACACCTTCGCAGGCATACAGCTTAGGCTGGAATGCGCACGTCTCATGAACGCCCAGGGTTACCCAGAGCCCACGGGAATGGCCAAGATGACCAGCGCATTCAACTTGCCGAGCAAGCACATCGTGCATACGGTAGGACCCATAGCCGAAGGCTTCGCCAGCGAAACCGACAAGGCGCTGCTAGCGAACTGCTATACGGCTTGTCTGGATGCAGCCGCCAGCGAAGGTTGCAGCTCGATTGCCTTCTGCTGCATCAGTACAGGCGTGTTCGGATTCCCGCAGGAAGAGGCCGCGCGCATCGCTATTCGCGTCGTCGATGAGTGGCTCGCTCGCAATGGCAACGGGCTCGAAGTGGTGTTCAACGTGTTCTCCGAGCGCGACGAGCGGATCTATCGCGAGCTGCTGCAGCCGGCCCGATAGCTGGAAAGGGCCAGGGAGGCAAGCACCTCTGGCCCTTTCCATCATCGCAAAATGCGCGCTCCTCAGCGCCCCGCGACCCATTCGCCCCTATTGCACGCCGGGGATGGAGGGAATGGTGGCGAATCCCGCTTCAAGCTCCTCATCGGTTGGAATATGGTCGGTCATCTTGCCATTGTTGTAGGCATCGTAGGCATACATGTCGAAATAGCCCGTGCCCGTTAGGCCGAACAGAATCGTCTTCTCTTCGCCGGTTTCGATGCACTTCTTGGCTTCCTCGATTGCCTGGAAGATCGCATGCGCGCTCTCGGGTGCAGGAAGGATAGTCTCCAAGCGCGCGAACTCTTCGGCAGCGCCGAAGACGTCGGTTTGCTTCACGGCAACTGCCTCCATGTAGCCATCGTGCTTGAGCTTCGACACGATGGGGCTCATGCCGTGGTAGCGCAGGCCGCCTGCGTGGTCGGGCGAGGGCAGAAATCCACTGCCCAGCGTATACATTTTGCACAGTGGACACGTTTGGCCCGTGTCGGCGAAATCGTAGGCGTACTTGCCCCGCGTGAGCGATGGGCAACTGGCTGGCTCCACGGCAATAAAGCGCGTGTTGGGCTTCTCGCCGCGCAGCTTGTCGCGCATGAACGGCGCGATGAGGCCACCCAGGTTCGAGCCGCCGCCCGCGCAGCCAATCACGATGTCGGGGTACTCACCCAGCTCCTTCATGGCCTCGTAGCTTTCCAGGCCAATAATCGATTGATGCAGCACCACCTGGTTGAGCACGCTGCCCAGCTGATAGCGGCCCTTGTTGTTGGGCACGTTCAGCGCTCGCTCGACGGCCTCGGAAATGGCCGTGCCAAGCGAACCGGAGGAATCGGGATGCTCGGCAAGCATCTTCTTGCCTATCTCGGTGGTGTTCGAAGGCGAGGGCGTCACCGTTGCATTGAAGGTCTCCATGATGTTGCGCCGGAAGGGCTTCTGCTCATAAGAGCACTTCACCATGAACACGTCCAGGTCCAACCCATAGTGGTCGGCAGCCTCTGAAAGAGCTGTGCCCCACTGGCCTGCGCCCGTTTCGGTGGTGATCTTATCCAGGTCTTGCTCCTTGGCGTAATAGGCCTGTGCAAGCGCAGAGTTCAGCTTGTGCGAGCCCGAGGTGTTGTTGCCCTCGAACTTGTAGTAGATCTTGGCTGGCGTGCCCAGCGCGCGTTCCAAGTTGTAGGCGCGGCAGAGCGGCGAGGGGCGATACACCTTGTACATCTCGCGCACGCCCTCGGGGATGCCGAAGTAGGCAGTTTCGTCATCGAGTTCCTGGCGCACCAGCTCGTCGCAGAACACCGGAGCGATGTCGGCAGCCTCTGCAATCTTGCCATTGGGAAGGCGCATGGGCTCGGGCGGCTCGGGCATGTCCGCACGCAAGTTATACCATTGCGTGGGAATCTGATCCTCGCGAAGATACAGGCGGTAGGGCGCGCTGTCGGTTGCCTTGTCGATCACGTACTTGCTTGCGTCAGCCATTTTCTTCTCCTTTTCCCGATGGCTTGATTCCCAACTATCCCAATTGCTTCTGGCTCGCAACATGAAGAAGGCCCCCGGATCACCGAGGGCCTTCCATTGCATGTGCAAGCGTAGTGAAGCTCGATAACCCGGTCACGATATGAACTTGCACCACCACCAAGCACCAGCGAGCGCCGCAGCGTTCGCGTTCGAAGAGATATGTGCTTGTGCGTTGAGCAAACCGTGCTCCTTTCGGGTTGCGAGTGAGTGTATCACAAAAGCGCAGCGTCCCTGCGAATTATTTCGAGAACGGAGAAGATGCCAAGAGGCGTTTTCAGATTGCAGAGAAGAAGAAATAGGGTCACGTCTTCGAAACGGTTCGCAGCAAGAACGCTGGGACATCCCGACGCTTCCTACAATGGCCTCAATGAAACCAAGGAGGAACTACCATGCAAATCAATACTTTGAGCGCTTATCAAACCACGGCCGAGGAGTTCTTCAACAAGATCCTGGGATGGAAAGCCGACCTCGTATTAGATGTGCGCCTGAAGAACACCAATCAGCTTGCTGGCTTCACCAAGCAGGAAGACCTCGAATACTTCGTGCGCGTCATCGCGCATGCCGATTACGCGCACGACGTGGAATATGCCCCGTCGAAGACGCTTCTCGACCAATACCTCGATCATGGGCTGCCCTATGAAGACTACTTTGCCGCCTACAAGAAGGAGCTTGAGAAGCGCAGCGCCATCGCGGACTTCTTTAAGAAGTACGGACGCTACCAATCGATTGCCATCGTTGGCACCGCAACCAAGAAGCGCCATTCCCATGCGGAGGAGCTCAAATTGCTGCTCGACGAGCACAAGCCGAATTAAGCAAATATGAAGGGCCAGCCAAGAGGGTGAGCGGGGTGCCATTGGGGTCAGGGCGAATTGTCCTATTCAGCTCTTGAGCTGAATAGGACAATTCGCCCTGACCCCAATGGCATGCTTCGCGCGATTCGCGCTGCCGGTTCGACAGGTATAGTATGCTAAAGCAAGACAACATCGACTCTCGAGGAAGGGAACCCATGGCAATCATGACAACAGAGGTTAAAGAGCTATTCGAGTCGGCTGCGAATATGGTGTTATGCACGGCATCGGCTGATGGCCAGCCCAACGGCGCCGCTATTGGCATGAAGGCGGTCATCGACGACGAGACCGTCTACATTTCCGATCAGTTCTTCAACAAGACACTTGCCAATCTTCGCGAGAACCAGAAGGTGGCAGTTGCCTTTTGGACAGGCCATGATGCATATCAGATTCATGGCACTGCCCGGTATGCGAACGAAGGAGACGAGTTCGCTGCGCAAAAGGAGCAAGTGGATGCGAAGTTCGCCGCCATGGGCCTGCCTATACGGGCGAAGGGCGGCTGTTTCGTGCACGTAGAGGCGGTCTATCAGATGGCCGCAGGCCCAGACGCGGGCAAGCGATTGGCCTAGCTAACTCGGTGTAGCAAGCTTACCCAAGCGCTATGGGTTTCGCCATTCGGCTTGGTAGAGACAATGGACTCAATCGTGCGCTGCCACGCGATTGACGAGCATGTTGAGGCCATCGTCGCAAGCCTGCGCATGCACGACTGTCGGATTGCCGGAATCGAGAATGGAGCGAGGACTGCTATAGCGATTGGCGACATCATCTACCTCGAATCAATCGACGCGCGAACGTTCGCCTATACGCGCGATGCGGTGATCCAAGTGAGCATGCGCCTCGCCTGCTTCGGGTTATGCCTTTATGTGCTGCTAGCAGCAATGGGTGCTTGCTTCAACTGGTTCCCGGCAGACAACATGGGGGCTTGGATCAGCTTCACTGCGATCTATTTGGTAATTCTTGTGCTGATGACGATAGTGTTCAATCGTATCTATCGAAGGGGGAAGAGGGAATTGAACGAAGGACTCGAACGCTACAAGTCTCAAAGCAAGTAAACGTGTTGAAGGATTGGTCGCAAAGCCAAGTTGGCCTCACTCCCAATGGCATGCAAAGCGAACATGGCAAGCGAGTCGAGGAAAGCATCAACCCCACCTACAAATTGCAGGGGTTTCATCCGACAGAATAGAGTGCGATGTAGGCTAGCGCATGTGAATCCCAACTCCGTAGAATCATTTCGCAGCGACGCAAGTTGTCATACGGTGTGAGGAGGAAACATGGCTTACTCAGTCGACGACAAGGTAAAGAAGCTCAAGAAGAGCAAGGCCGCATGCGAGGTCATCTCGAAGTATTCTCCCGGCTTCGAAACCGACCCCCAAATGAAGCTGGTCGGCGGCCTCACGTTCCGCAAGCTGGCTTCATTCCCGCAAGCCGGCCTTACCGATGAGCAGGTTGAGGCCATCGATGCAGAGCTCAAGGCGATTCCCGAAGAGGACTAACCTTCCCATCAGCTAGCTATCGATCATCGCGCAGTAGTGCGAAACCGATAGCAAAGCATCAACTTCCGAAGCTGGATCTTGCTTGAAGGCCTTTCAGGACGATTTGCAAGCGCAAGCGATCGTCTGGGTTATTCAAGTCGAGGTCCAGCTCCTTTTCTATCCGCGATATGCGATCGATCAGCGTTGATCGGTGAACGAAGAGCGCCGAGGCCGCACGCGTCATGGACAGGTTGTTATCGAGGTACGCTTGAAGCGTCTCCAAATAGCTCAAGGAGCTCGCCTCGTCATGTGCGACGAGCTTGCGCAAGCCCTCGGTCAAATACATCTCAACAGGCGCATTCCCAAAGGCGTTGGCAACGAGCTGCATGAGTGCGAAGTCTTGGAAATAGTGCACGCGCTCGCTCGCACGACTCGCTATGCCTCTCGAAAGCGCAGCTGCCGCCTGGTCGTAATACAGGCGCAGGTTCGCAAGGTCGGAGAACGCATCGCTAAGCCCCACATGCGCATTCACAGCATTCGAGAATTCCGAGAGCGCCTCCTCGAGCGCTTCGATGCCGCCATCTTGCGAACACTCGGACACATCCACGGCAGCTACCACTGCCCCATTGCGCGGGAATGCAAAGCTACCTGGGTATTGAGCCTCGATTTCCGAGCAAATGTAGGCAAATGGCAGCGCAGCCATATCCGTACCAAGCGTCATCTTCAGGCAAAGAAAGCGCCTCCCCGAAGACGCCTGATGCATGTTTCGCCGGTCATCATCGGAAATGCTCATGCCATCAAGCAAGTCGGCGAGCCCTCGCTTGATGTCGCTTAGAAGCGATCCTTCACGGGGCAGCCGCGCAATCGCCGCCACAATGAAGCGCGCCAGCAAGGCAATCAGAGCAGAGTCGCTGTTGCGCCTGTTGCGCGTCGTGAAATCGAGCGTGATGCTGCCTAGATACTCGTCATGGTCGTAGAGGTTCATGCATAGCAGATCCTTGTCGAGGATGCTGATGGGTATGGGATCGCGACGGCTCATCATCAAGCTCTCGTTAGCCAAAAACAGCTCGAGCTCTTCCATTCCCAGCAATGCTCCTGGTTGGAGCGCATTTTGCGCGAGCACGTTGAACTTCGCATCGAGCACAAGCACAGTGGCTTCCAATAGCACGCTGGACAGGTTCACGATCTGCTGCACGTTCGCCGTTGAGCGAATCACCTGCCCAACCTCGTCTTCGTAGGCATCGAAGAGGTCGAACACTTCCTGAGCGCAGTTGAACACCTCGAAGATATCGGACGAATCGGTTATGCGAATCACACAACAACGGCTCTCGTAAGCAACCGCGTGCATGCTTTGCCCTACCACTATGATTACCACGCCATCTTCGATTCGAGGATTTGAGGGTAGCTTATCTACCCTGCTCACATAGAGCTTGTTCGCCTCAAAAGGAGCATTGAGGTCGGTATGGAACAGCGGTCGCGAGAGCTCGCAGTCGAGCTTCTTCAGACCGCGCATCTCGGCCGAAACGTGTTGCGTGAGGTAATCGAAGAGAATATCGGCATTGAGCTTCATGGATCATCCCCTCCG
>CANOHY010000057.1 GCA_947565915.1 uncultured Eggerthellaceae bacterium
TTCACAAGCAATGTGTGGACGATTTCCCGATATTGTGGCGAGAGTCAGCTGAGCACTTTCTTGGAGGCGGCTCTCAACTCGTTCAGCAGCAAGTCTCCCATCACGGCAGCGTCTTCCGATGTAAAGGTAATGGACGTGTTATCTGAGAATAGAATCTGGGCGCTCATGGGAAATTCCTCGTCGGCATCCCAGAGCGTCAGTCGCATGGAAATGCCATTGACTATCTCGAAATCGTAGGTAGCATCTCCGCCTTTGGCGACTATGGCTCCCATCGATTCCGCTACCGTGGCAAAATCGTTCGCTGAAGCGAACATGTGGGCGAAGCGCCCGATGCAACGGCCTTCGAATGCCTTGAGGTAGCTCTCTCCCCAACCGATGTCTGCGTAAGGCAAAAACGCGCCCGTAGGTGGCACCAGGTTGCCCTCCACCAATATGCGCAGCATAAGAATCTCTGCGTAAGGGGGCAGCTTCTCGTCGGTGCCTTCCATGCGTACCGAGCCATCGGGAAATCCTATCAGCGCGAGCTTTCCCATGTATCTGATGGCGAAGGCTTGCTCAGTTTCGTCGAACCGCAGTCCCGTCCGCGCGCTTATGGCGTCCTTGTCCAGAGCAGCGAGACGCTCGCGGTAATGCTCAAGCGGCTTGTCGGTTTTGTTGTTGGCTCCTTTGAGCTCAAGAGAAGCATCCATCGCATTACCTTTCGAATAAGCTCGCATCGGTATGGGGAATGAAGCATGCAGCCACGAATTCGTCCATGTAACCTGGGTGCATCGACAACTCTATGTAGGTTTGGTTGTGCGCGATGTCGAACACCTTGTCGGTGGCATCTTGCGAGCACAGCATGGCGCATGCGCCAGTAAGGCTGCTGTTGCCGATGTAGCTGTAGCAGGTTTCGGGGATGTTGGGCAACATGCCGATGCATATCGCATTGCCTATATTGATGCCTCCGCCAATGCCGCCTGCTATGATGATGCGCTCGATTCCGTCAACGGGTAGGTCGATCGACTCCAGCATCGACTGTATTGCCGAGAAGATAGCTCCTTTAGCGCGGATGAAGTTATCCAAGTCGGTCTCGGTGATGGTGATGTCACGCCCCGATCCCGTCTCATCTTCGAATGCCACCACGTATTCGGCACCACCTTCATAGCAACGAATGCGCTTGCCTTCGCGTATGAACTTGCCCTTGGGACTTACGATGCCCGCGCGAAACAGCTCGGCAACCAAATCGATGATGCCCGACCCGCAGATGCCGATTGGCTTTTCCTCGCCAATGACGTGATAGGTAGGATCCATGGTGTCAGGATCTATCTCGCATTCATCGATGGCACCCTTGGTCGCGCGCATGCCAGAACTGATATCGCCGCCTTCGAAGGCAGGTCCTGCCGAGCAGGCGCAGCACAGCATGAAGTCTTCGTTTCCCAGCACGAGCTCGCCATTGGTACCCAAGTCTAGGAACAACGTGAGCTCTGGCGAGGCCCAAAGCATGCTCGCTAGCGTGCCAGCAGTGAGGTCGCCACCAAAATAGCTCCCCACATTGGGTGCGAAGATTACCGGTGAGCCCTTCGCCAGGGGAAGCCCTACTGTTTCAGCAGTCTGCCCATGGAGTTCCAGGAACTCAGGCTGGAATGGCTCGAGGCGAATGGTATCTCCATTGGCGCCCATCAGCAGATGCTCCATGGTTGTGTTTCCGGCTATTACGGCGCACTGAATCTGCTCAGGTTTCACCTCGTATCCTGAGCACAGCTCGTTGATGAGAGGAATGAGCGTCTCTTCGCGTATGGCCCTTCGCAATCGTTCCACGCCGCCCGGCTTTCGCTGGTTGATGATGCGATTGATCACGTCGGCACCATAGCGTATCTGGCCATTTCCCATGCTCGCCTTTGCTAGGATCTCTGCTGAGTCGATGTCCATCAGCACTGCTGCGACCGTTGTGGTCCCGATGTCCACGGCAAGGCCCAGGCCATGTTGCTGCCTGCCCATCTTCAAACCCATACCGAAGATGCGCATCATCTGCTCGCGGTAGCGCTCCATCTCCTCAGGAGTCGAGAGGTCGGCTGTGGTTATGCCTTTTCGGAAATCGCCCGATTCTGAGGGCACCAGAATGAGCGCATCGCCGCACACGGAACTCTGGCACGCAAGCCGCCAACCTTCGGCGAAATCCTCTTCGGGCAAATGGATGTTAGGAATCGTTGAGACCTCGCCCGACGAAACGATGACGCGGCATTTTCCGCACGTGCCCGAGCCCGCGCAAGGCGCGTCGATGGACACACCGTTCTGCTGAGCCAAATCCAGTATGCTGTCACCGCGCTCGGCAGCAACCTTCACATCGTTCGCATCAGGAATGCGAAAGGTGATGTTGTACATGCTCGCTTTGCCCCTTCTTACAACATCGGCCGCTTAGATAAGCGGCCGATGCATCCAACTAGCTCGCTTTTCCCAAAGGGAATGTTACATGATGGGGTCCATCTGCAACGCAGGATGGCCCTTCTCGGTGAGGAAGGCCAGCACGCCTTCAGAGTCGTCTGCGATGGTTTCGTCGCAGATCATGTCAGTGAAGTTGTCGATTCCGTAAGCTTCCTTCGCCGTTGCGTTGAGCTTCGCAGCAACGCTGTCCTTCAGCTCCTTGGGCATCCACACGATGCGCACGTTGCCGCCCTCGGCACTGATGAACTTCTTAGAGGGAATGAAGCTGCGGCCGTGGCCCATGAAGCCAGGGGTCTGCACGCCGCCGCCCGTCATGGAGGCAAGCTCGCCGAACGTCATGCCCGTAGGCGTCATGCCAGCATACTCGCGGTTCACTACCACGACGCCATTGGCCTCGGGCATGATGCCGCAAATGCACTCGAAGCAACCGCAAGAGGTCATCGGATCCTCGATCAGCGAGTAGAGAGTAACGTTCTCCACTGCACCATGGGTTGCCTCTTTCACGACTTCATTGACCTTCGTGTAGGCACCCGTGCGCTCGTCGATCAGGCCTTCCTTGGGGATGGGCTGGCTGGGGCCGCTGTCGGAGAGCTCCTTGGTCGCCTTGGCATCAAGCCACGATACGGCACCGCAGAGTCCCAAGCGCTCGGGCGTGACCACGCAGCAATGAGCAGGCGCGAAGCTTTGGCACAGAATGCAGGTATAGAAGGTGTCGACGCTCTCGTCAGTAAGCGACCCGATGCGCTCGTCGCGCGCTGCATAGCGCGGCATGGCGACATCCTCGAGGAACGTCTTCACGGCATCGGGGTCGGTGTGGAAGGTAATCTGCACCTTGTCGACAACCTCGCCGAACTCGTCCAAGATCATGCTGACCAATGCCTCGCCGAACTTATTCAGATCCATGCCTGCAGCAACCGTGTCCTTGCTGAAGCGGATGCGGAACAAGTTGCGCTGGCCCGTGTGCATCAATCCTTCGACGTAATTGGCCCAGGTGTGAATCTTGCGCTCGATCACGCTCTCGAAGTCGGCCTGCATCTTCGCGCCGTATACCTTGACATCGGTGCCAAGCGGCATGCGAATGAGCTCGGTTGCGCCCTTGGGCATGTCGGGGCCATCGATGATAACCGCGCGGTCTTGAATCTCGTCGGGGTTCTCGACCATGGTCACCAGCTCGGCCGTGAGGTTATGGTCGGAGTCGAACTCGATGTAGGTATCGCCCTTGCGCACGATCTCGCCTTCGAAGGCAGCAGCGAAGCCTACGGGCAGCTCAACGGCCTTAGCCTTCACCTTGATATTGCGAACCTCGTACGAGCGCTTGGCCGTCTGCGAATGATCGAGCACCGATTCCAGAGCGCCCGGCACCTGGTTTTCGCCAAGGTCGATATCCACGATCACCGGGAAGCCCAGCTTGATTGCGCCAGCACCGGCAGAAACCTCCACCGGGCCAATCTCGCCGAAGGTGTTCACGAAGGCAGGAACACGCTCGGAGGTGTAAGCCAGAAGGCCTGCCAAGTCGCCCGGCTCCAACGCGCCGAAGATGAGCGCAGCGCGAATGGCTACCGTAACAACATGCGTAACGGCAGTCACGTCGTAGCCCAGCGGAATCACGCGGTAATCCAGGCCCATCTTCACGCCAGCCTCAGCGAGCTGGTCGATGCAGCCGCCCACGAGGAAGGTTAACAGGCCCTTTTCCTGATAGTCGCGCACAACAGAGGCAATGCCCTCAACGTCGTCGCTGGTGCCCAGCACCACGGGCACGCCAGGAATATCGCCGGTAACCAGCGGTACGCCGAGCGAACGGATGATGGGGTCGGGCACGAAGCCGATGCCCGGTTGCTCGGCATAGGGATCGGCGCTCTCCACATACTTGAGCGCTTCGATGATCTCGGCGCCAACAGCGGTGGCCAAGCCAGCGGTCAGTGCAGCGCCCAGATCGTCCTCGTGTGCCACGAGGCTCTTCATCACGTCGACGCATGCGGGCAAATCGCCCAGCTTCTCCACCTTCACGCCTGTAGCTGCATAGATGGTAGGCAGGTAATAGGCCGTGTCGGGAAAGGCGATGGCGCAATCGGCACCATGCTTGGCGATGGCGTCGTTAACGGCGTTATCGGTCAGGCCGATGACCGCATCGGCTCCATCGTACACAAGGCTCGGGATAAGGCTCATGCTCTGTTCCTCCTCAGGTTTTGACTCAACGGTTGCTTCCGGCTTCGCCGGTTCCTCTTCCTTCGGCTTGCCGCCGAAGAGATTGCCGAAAAATCCCACTCGAACCCCTCCTTAAAAGCTAGATTTGCAAGTAGCTGTCTGCGTAAAGCACGTTGTCCTTGATGATGTCGCACGACTTCACCGTTTCCATGAGACGCAAGTCGCACGGATTCACAATGGCAGAAGTTAGGCCCATCTGCATGGCCATGGCAATCATCGCTGCGTCCATGATGGGGCGCACATCCTTGGGCATGCCGTTAGAGACGTTGGAAAGGCCGCCCGTGCTGTTGAAGCCCATATCGCGAATCATGCCGATGAACTCGAGCACGTCCTGCTGTTTGTCCTGCATGCCCTTGATCACCAGGAACAGCGGGTCGAACCACATGTCCATGGGATCCATCCCGTGCTCCATGCCACGTTCGAGAAGCTCTTGGCAATACATCATGCGCTCGTCATTGTCGGACGGTACGCCAGCCTTCGAGCAGAGCGCAATGATGATGGCATCGTTGGCTGCGGCCAAATCGACGTTCTCGATACGATCGCCAGCATCGGCGGAATTCACAATAGGCTTGCCCTTGGCGCGATTGTAGACGGCAATTCCAGCCTCAATGGCCTTCTTGTTGGCCGTATCGAGCGATAGGGGCACGTTGTCGAAGTTCTCTTGCAGGAGCTTCACCGCCCATTGCATGAGCTCAGGCCCGTTGTCTTCAGCAGGCCCTATGTTCACATCGAGGTAGGTGGCACCAGCGTCAAGCTGCTCTTTGGCGCGCTTGAGTATTGGCTCTGGATCCATTTCCTCCATTGCCTTGCGGATGGTTGGCGATATGCAGTGGATGCGCTCGCCGATGACGATGAACTTGCCCATGTAGCGTTCCTTTCCCGAACCAATCGTTTCCTAGCTAGCTATAGAACTGATCTTTCCCTCGATGAACTCCTACGCAGTGAAGTCCTTCAGGAACTTCACGAGGTCGGTCGCCTCGTTCGGTGCCACGATAATCTCCCAACCAGGCAGCTTCTCTTCCAAAGCGCCCTTGAGCACGGCAACTTTGCCAGGAATGATGAGCTGACGGCTCTTGTACTTGTCGGCGATGCCGTTTTCCTCGATGTACTTGGCGATGGAGCCAGCAGACAGCTTTCCGGCTGCCCAAGCGGTCAGTACCGAGTAACCGCCAGCGTCGGTGATCATCATGTTGATGGGCACGCCCGATCGCTCCAGCTCACCCGATACCACGAAGTACGTCAAAGCGAAGTCCACCGTGGTGGCAATGGGAGAATTCTCGTCGGCACCATTGATGGGATACATGCCCGGATCGACCGTCATGGGCTTCTGCGGGTCGGTATAGATGTTCTGGCGCAGGCCAAAGAGCGGAAGCGCCTCGGCGTAGTCGATGCTGTCCATGATGATGATGTTGCCGTAGCGCATTACGAAGAGGGCAGCCAGGGCAGTTTGCATGTTCTGATCGCTTGGGGCCAGCTTCGACACATCCACGATGGACGGATAGCCAAACGTGCGATCCGTCTTCTTGATTGCAGCGCGACGAATCTTCACGGCGTCGGCGAAAGCTTCCTTGGCCGAAGTGGTGCTCACATCGAGCAGCAGGTCCTTGTAGCCCTCCCCTTCCATGGCCTCAGCGAGGTCGTGGAGCTCTTCAAGCGAGCCAGCCTTCAGGCCCAACGGCGCGCCCTTGCCAGCCACGGCAGCCACCATGGCATCCTTGTTGGCCGGCGTTATGCCATTGACAACCGGCACGCACCCAGCGCAAAGCTCCAAGGCCTGACCGGCAGCAGCAGGATCATCGCAATCGAGAATGAGCACGCGGCCCGTTTCCTTGGCCTTCTTGACCAATTCGGCATAGGCGCCAGCATCGCCCTCGTATACGAGGTTGAGTGCCTCTATGTACTCGCGCTCGCCAATTCGGTCGTAGTCGACAGCCTTGATCTGAGCCCACTTCTCGTCGAAGTTCGACGACGTGACGTTCACGGCGAAGATGTTGCGGTTCACGTAAGTCTTCTCGTGGCGATACAGCACCGTCTCGCCGCCCAACTCGTGAGCGCACTCGCCCGCACCCACGGTGATGGTCTTCATGGGAGGAGCCGTTGCCTCCGAAAGCTCGGCAAGGGCATCGGCGGAAAGATGCGGGCATTTCGCGATGTCAACCGCACCCTGCGCCACCTTCATCGAGAAGGCCATGCAGGTGGGAAAGCCGCATTCCTTGCAGTTGGTCTTAGGTGTGAGCTTGAATATATCGAGTCCTTTGAGTGCCATCGCTTATTCCCTCCCTTACATCAGCTCTGCGATGAGAGCAGAAATGGTCTTGACCGATTCAGGATGCATGAGGATCACGGCGTTCGAGCCGCCCGCAAGCCCAGCAGCAGCAGTGGCAATCTCCATTTGGATGCCGCGCTGCTCCACAGGGCCCCACTCGGGGAAGTCGTCTTCAGAGACAACGGATTCCTTCACCGACCATGCTTCTGATCCAACCGGAGTAACGATGGGCATCTGCAGCACGGTATCGTTCTGCTCGAGGGCGGCCAAGCTCACGCGATCGAATGTGGAGGCAACGTACTCGTAGCCATATCCGGCTGCAGCCGAGCCAAGGTTCATCACCATAGCCTCGGGACTCACGCCCAATTGTGTAACCAGCACGTTGAGCTGCTTGGCCAAGTTGATGTCAACCGACGACTCGCAACCCAGCTTCTGGCCATAGGCTAGGGCAACCGCTGCGCCTACTGCCTTGTAGTCTTCCTCGCGAGCGCTCATGAACAGAACGTTCTTGCCTTGCAGAGCTTCAGCAACCTTAGAGAAAATCTGCTCATCCTTCTCGATGTTGTGGCAACCGATGATGACTAGCGGCTTGTCTATGGCATCGCAGACTGCCTTCGCCTCCTCGACAAGCTCTTCAACTGGGCGGTTTTCTCCGTTAGGATTGCCTGCGGCGAGGTCGAGAGCCACGAAGTCGGCACCTTCGAGCGCAGCAGCGCGCTGAGCTTGCTCAACCAAAGTGGAAGCTCCAGCATAGAATGCATCAAGCTGGGGGAGGTCGTCACGATAGCCTGTATCCGACACCTCAATCCCCACCACCGGACGATGCTCGATTGGCGCATCAAAGGTGTAGAGAGGCAGAACGTTCTCACCTCCCATGGTGACCGCGTTGTCGCCAACGCCTATCGTTAGCTCGTTGATGCTCGACGAATAGACTTGAGGTGCTTTCTCGAACGGCATTGCTTCTCCTTTCGCCATACCTTCTTGTTCGTCGTCCCTATCTAGAAGCCTAGGATCTCCTTGAAGAGGCCCTCAGCTGCCTGCCGCGCGATGGAGCTCTCGGGCAGCTCGCTGGTGGGCTTGCCTTCGGAATCGTATTCGTAGATAAGCTCGTCTTGCGGTACAACTCCCAGCAAATCGAGCCCTTGTTTCTCGATTTCTTCCTTGATGCCCTCGGCGAGCTCAGTGGACGGCGCACGGTTCACGATGAGCTTCATCGTTTCAGGTGCGATGCCCATATCCCTCGCAAGCTGGGCAATCCGGCCTACGGCCTGGATTCCGCGCCGCGAGCAATCAGAGACCAGCAGAAGCACATCCATGGCAGGCAACGTACCTCGGCTGATATGCTCCATACCAGCCTCGTTGTCCACCACCAGGTAACGGTAGTTTCCGATGAGCTTCTGCACCTGCGCCTGGAGCAAGTCGTTCACGAAGCAGTAGCAGCCCTTGCCCTCGGTACGGCCCATCACGATGAGGTCGAAATCATCCTCTTCGCTCAGTGCCGAGCCCATCTTGTATTCCATGTACTCGCGCTTGTTCATGCCTCCGGGAATCTTGGCATCGTCGTTAAGCCCATCATCTTGGACGATGCGCTCGCGAATCTCGCCGAGCGTGGCTTCCACATCAACGCCGAGAACCTCGTTCAAGTTGGAGTTCGCGTCGGCGTCGACTGCCAAGATGGGCATCTTGTCGTGGTTAGCCAGATAGCGGATGAGCATACCGCATAGTGTGGTCTTTCCCGTGCCGCCCTTACCTGCTACTGCAATGACTTCTGCCATGTTCTACTCCTTAGAAAAGGTTATGCGCTCTTTCAAGCCATCTACGACAAGGTCGTAAACAATGTCGCCGTTTGGTTCCGTCGTAACGTTCTCCTCGACCACCTTTCCCTTACGGAAAGGTTCCACGAGTTCGTTGGGATCATCGGTTTCGACAATCGAGATGGAAACATCGCGCATCTGGTTATTGCTGCATTGATTGAAGATCTCGCGAATCATCTCGTATCTCATAACTGCATGCACCTAACCCAGCGCATGGATGAGAATTTTGTTCTCAAGCAAGTCAACATCCTCGATATAGCCTTCGAGCGTTTGCTCGTTGCCGAAGATGTCATTGATGATGATGGTGGTAGCAACGCCGCCCTCCAGGATGGCGCTCAC
>CANOHY010000058.1 GCA_947565915.1 uncultured Eggerthellaceae bacterium
TTTTGCAATGCCATCTGCCACAGTCCCATGGATCCTTATGTTGTTCATGTTTGTTATTTTTTCTTTTCATTTTTGAACTTTTTGAAGCATAGTCTTCGCAAGACGAAAAAGCAATGCGACCTTGACGCAGACCATCGATGCGTCAACAGCGAGAGAGTAGTTGATGAGAGCATTTCAAGCGATTGGGAACAAGTCGGCTCTCAGGATTATGGCGTTGGGTAAACGTACCTTAAGGCCCCAGCCATCGGTATGCATCTCGTAGGGTGCCCTAGTCACAGATTATCGAGCAAAAGGTGAAGAAAGCTCTCTATTCAATAAAGAAACGCCTTGAGTTTGATGGATGCCAGTATTGCATAATGCAAAGAACGCACACCAGAAACGCTGCCATCAAGGCATCAGCGACGGTCGTCAGGCAAAACCATCCCAAGGCCATTTTCGTGGGCGCGAAAGAGAACGGCACATTGGATCTCGCCAAGACCAGCACCCCATCGCTCAGTGAGCGTCACGCAAGCCGGCGCATCCTTGTGTGGCGATGCCATCTCGCCCTTCGCTAACGAGAATCCCTCGGCGAATGCTTCAGAAACGCCATCGGCCACAACCTCTATGCCGCGAAATGGCCCCTCGGGCAGCTTCAGCACGGTTATGCCAGCCCGCGCGTCCAAGCCATCAACCGAAGCAACACCGATGAACGTCCATGCGCGCCCATCAGCAACCGAGAACACCATCCCCCGCTTAAGAAAACGTGCCAAACCGAACTGTCGACAAGCCATCTCCAGTTCGGTCATCGAATCAAGGTATGCCTTCGCATCGAAGCCGTCCAAGCTCCAAGACAGCGCCACGGCCACGCTTGGCGCCAAGCTGCCTGCTGACTCGCCCTTCGGCATGGCACGCTCATCGGCAAACTCTAAGAGGTAATCATCGATGCTCAGCTTCGTGCGCCTGAGCGCGTCGATCCGCTCGGCAAGCTTCAACTGCGCTTCCTTCAAAATCTCTGCCACCATGACCTCAGGATTCTCGCCTTGAAGCCCTGCCAAGTCCGCCAAGGGAATCCCAGCATCAACGCACATGCGGATAGCATCCAGCTCGAGCATCTGGTCGAGCGTATAACGGCGATACCCCGTATTCGGGTCGACCGAACGCGGGGCCAGAATGCCAAGTTCATCGTAATAATGCAGCATCCGCGGGCTCACGCCCTTGAGCTTCGAAACCTGACCCACCGTATAGAGCTGCTCCATAAGCATCCCTTTCCAGATCAACGCATCGGTCTAACGCCAAGGCATTCTTCAGGATTTGCCCCAAGTGGCCCAGGAACAATAGCCCTTCCATGACGCGCACGGGATATCGGCCTTGCATCTTGACTCTTACATAATGTAAGAGTTTATCATCTGCCCAAACGGCCTCGCAACGCAGAGCAAAGAGGCCTGCGGGCGAAGCGCCACCACGATGCACTGCTTCGACGAAAGGGAGATGCACATGGAGCAACTGAAGTATCCCAAGCTATTCGAGCCCTTGAAGCTGCGCGGCAACACCTACAAGAACCGCTTGTTCGCATCGCCGCAAGATTACCCAGGCTTGACAGCTGAAGGGTTCCTCACCGAGGAAGCCGCGTACTTCTACGAGCGCAAGGCCATCGGCGGGTTTGCTGTAGTCACAGTAGGCGACATCATGGTCGACCCCGAATACGGTAGGTCGCATCCGTTCCAGATGCGCGGGCTCGATCCTCGCGGGAAGGTCAACCTGAATCGCGTGGCTACGGGAATCAGCCGCCATGGAGCCATTGCCTCAGCAGAGCTCATGCACGCGGGAGACATCGCCAATCCCATGCTGTACCCCGAAGGCTCCGAGCCCTATGCCTATGGCCCCGATGCCTATACGCGAAAGGATGGCGTAGAGGTCAAAGCACTGAACGACGAGCAGATCGAAGACCTCATCAAGCATTATGCCAACACGGCGCACTTGGCCATCCAAACGGGATTCAAGCACATCCTGCTGCATGGCGGCCACGGCTGGCAGATTTCGCAGTTCATGTCGCCGACATTCAATCACCGAACCGACCAATGGGGCGGCTCGCTTGAGAACCGCATGCGCTTTCCCCTGGCTGTGATAGAAGCCGTGCGCAAGAAGGTGGGCAACGCGATTCCCATCGAGTTCCGCATGAGCGGATCGGAAACGCTGCCCTGGGGCTACGACATCGACGAAGGCGTTGCCATGGCCAAGATGCTCGACGGCAAGGTGGACATCATCCATGTGTCGGTGGGGCATCACGAGCTGCCCGAATGCATGTTCAACACGCATCCTTCCATGTTCATGGAAGATGGTGTGAACATGAAGTACGCAGCAGCAGTCAAGAAGGCAGTGGAAACCCCCGTGGCCACGGTGGGCGCCTTCACCGACCCCGAGATGATGGAAGAGGCTATCGAGGCAGGCATGGCCGACATCTTCACGCTTGGGCGCCAGAGCCTTGCCGACCCCGACCTGCCGCGCAAGGCGCGCTTGGGGCGCCGCGAGGAGATCACGCCTTGCCTGCGCTGCTACAACTGCTTCAGCACCTCGCAGGTGGGCGGCGTGTTCTACTGCGCCGTGAACCCCGAGATAGGCCGCGAGGAAACCGCTCTGCATGGCGCACCAGCCAAGGTGAAGAAGAACGTCATCGTGATCGGTGGTGGCCCTGGCGGCATGCAGGCTGCCCTCACCGCCTCCGAGCAAGGCCACACCGTGACGCTCGCAGAGAAGAAGGACCGCCTCGGCGGACGGCTCACCATCGAAGAGAACGTGCCGTTCAAGAAGAATCTCGACATCTACCTGAAGCGCATGGCGGCCAAGATCGAACGCGACAACAACATCACCGTGCTCACGAACTTCGAAGCCACCCCTGAGTGGGTAGAGCAGCAGCATGCCGACGCCGTCATAACGGCATTGGGATCAGTGCCAGCCATTCCCGACGTAGAGGGCATAGAGCATGCCATGATTGCTGATTACGCCTATGAACACGTAGACGAGATTGGCCAGAAGGTGGTCATCATCGGCGCCGGCCTCACCGGCCTGGAACTGGGCATGTATCTCGCAGGCATGGGCAAGGACGTCTTGGCCTTCGCGCGCAACAGCTCGCTTGTCATCCCGAAGGAGCCCGATGCCGACCTCATGCCGGGCCTCATGCCGTTCCAATTCGGCTATCCGCTGGTCCAAGGCGATGCGCTCACGGTTGCCATTAAGGACATCCCGAACTTCGACGTGAAGGTGGGGCTCACGCCCGTGGCCATCACCGATGCGGGTATCGTGGTGGACGAGAAAGGCGCAGGCGAGCATCTGATCGAAGCCGATACGGTCATCCTTGCTGCGGGCCAACATCCCCTTACCGAAGAGGCCTGGGCATTTGCCAACGCAGCCCCCGAGTTTTTCACCCTGGGCGACTGCGTCGAGGCCGACAGCATCTACGGTGCCACTTCCACCGCCTATGAAATCGCCCGTGACCTGGGACGCATGTAGCTTTCAACCAAGCAGGAACGAAGAGCATCGAACATAAGGAGGAAAAGATGTCCGAAGTAACCGATAAGTATTTCATCACCACCCCTCGCCCCGGCATGACGGCACGTCACGAAGATGGCAGCCTCTTCGCCAACGCGGTGCTGGAAATGAAAGGTGACCGCTTACCCCTTCCCGGCGTTCCCTACTTCTCCATCGTGTGGTACTACTCGCCTGGCCAGCACGAGGAAGTGGAAACGCACACTCACGACTTCGACGAGATCGTGGGCTTCATGGGCTCCAATCCCGACGACCCGTGGAATCTGAACGGCAAGATCCGCATGTTCCTGGACGGCGAGTGGGTAGAGATAACCAAGTCGACGGTGATGTTCATCCCTGCGGGCGTCGAGCATTGCCCCTACATCATCGAAGAGGTCGAGCGGCCGATCCTTCATTGGTCGGCTGCTGCGGCGGAAAACTACGTGGCCAACAACAAGGAGTAGCACAAGCAACGTCGCATCTGGGCATCGAGAAGAACCCGAGCCAAGAGCTTAGACCACGAAGGGGCATCGCAAGAGCGGTGCCCCTTTTCGCGATGCCCTGTTTCACGGTACCCTTTTCGCAGGCCATCGCCCTTGTCTCAGGCCGTCGTCAAGAACCGAAGCTCGCTGTTCAACGCTTTGGCATCGCTCACATGACATGCGAGCCAGAGCTTCAGCGCCTCCGCCACAAGTGTTAACATGACCAAGGAAATAACGAGAGTGCGAGGAAGACAGGTTACCGTGCTAGAACTAAAAGACATCGTGTTCGAGGTTCCCCTGGAATCGAACCCAAGCTGCAAGAAGCGCATCATCGATGGATTGTCGCTCACGGTGGAAGACGATCGCTTCATCGTGATCACCGGCCCGAACGGCGGCGGGAAATCGACGCTTGCCAAACTGGTCATGGGCATAGAGAAGCCCACGTCGGGCACCATCCTGTTCGATGGGCAAGACATCACCGACGCTTCCATCACCGAGCGGGCCAAGCTTGGCATAGGCTACGGCTTCCAGCAGCCTGCCAGGTTCAAGGGCATGACCGTGAAGAAGCTGCTCGATATCGCTGCTGGCCGCAAGCTTCCCATGCTGGCCTGCAACGAGTATCTGACGAAGGTTGGCCTTTGCTCGGCAAGCTATCTCACGCGCGAGGTGGATAAGAGCCTTTCGGGCGGCGAAGTGAAGCGAATCGAAATTGCCACGATTCTCGCGCGCGACCCGAAGCTGGCCATCTACGACGAACCCGAGGCAGGCATCGACCTTTGGAGTTTCGAGCGCTTGACAGAAACGTTCCGCGACATCCACGAGGCAAAGGGCGGTAGGTCCATCGTGATCATCTCCCACCAGGAGCGCATCATCTCCCTGGCCGACGAGGTCATCGTCTTGCGCGACGGCAAGATCGTCGAAACCGGCGCTCCGCAAGAAATAATGCCTCGCCTCGGCTTCATGGACAAGGGCATGCCCGGCTGCCGGCTTTCGGAACCCACCGAGTTGCATTTGACCGAGATCCCTACCACCTGCTAACGCAACGAGCACGGGATTCGCAACCCGGATTCCTTGCTTCATCACGGCTGAACCTCTCAACGAGAAGGACCATCGAAATGACCGATAAGAAGCTATTAGAGCCCATCGACGAAGATTTGCTCGCCGCCCTCACGAACATCCACGGCATGCCGAAGGGCGCTTTCAACATCCGCAAGAACGGCGAGCTGGTAGAGCGGCATTCGTCTGCCAACATCGAGATCGCAACCAAGACCGATTACCCAGGAATCGACATCAAGATTGCCCCCGGCACCAAGGGAGAGACCGTGTTCATCCCGGTAATCGTGACGCAATCAGGCCTAAAGGACGTCGTGTACAACACCTTCTACATCGGCGAGGACTGCGACATCGAGATAATCGCCGGATGCGGCATCCATAACTCGAGCCATCAGGCCGCAGAGCACGACGGCATCCATACGTTCTATTGCGGCAAGAACTCGCATGTGAAGTACATCGAGCGACACTACGGCGAAGGCGAAGGCACGGGCGAGCGAATCCTGAACCCCGTTACCAACGTGGTGATGGAGGAAGGCTCCACCTGCGAGATGGAGATGATCCAGCTGCGCGGAGTAACTTCCACTGTGCGCGATACCAATGCCGAGCTGGCTGCAGGCGCAAAGCTGGTGCTCACCGAGAAGCTGCTCACGCACGACTCGCAAACCGCAACATCGAACATGAAGATCGAGCTGAACGGCGAGGATTCCAGCGTCCAGGTGATATCGAGGTCCGTGGCGCAGGACGACTCGGTGCAGATCTTCAACCCGCTTGTCATCGGCAACACAGCATGCCGCGGTCATGTACAATGCGATGCCATCATCATGGGCAATGCGAAGGTGAAGGCTATTCCCGGCATCGAAGCTGCCTGTGAGGACGCGCAACTCATCCACGAAGCTGCTATCGGCAAGATTGCCGGCGAGCAGATCGTGAAGCTGATGACGCTGGGCCTTACGGAAGAGCAAGCCGAAGAGGAAATCCTGGAGGACTTCCTCAACTAGCCCAAGGCTATAAGTCAGGGACTTGCGACCATGCCACGATTCGAGCACTACATGTACGTGCTGGAGTGCGCAGACGGAAGCCTTTACGCGGGCTACGCCACCGACGTTGCCAGACGCGTGGCAACCCATCAGGCAGGCAAAGGGGCCAAGTACACGAAATCCCACCTTCCTGTGAAGCCGCTTGACAAGGCTCGGTTCTATTCCAAGGAGCGCGCCATGAGCGCAGAGGCCCGCTTCAAGCGCTTGTCGCGAGGCGAGAAAGAGCGCATGCTTGAGCTGGCCGCAGGCAGCTCCCTAGAGGAGGTACTAGCATCGGAGCTTCCCGGCTTCGGCGAGGAACCTGCCCTTGAATTCGTCGACCGGATGATCTTCGAGAGCATCGATGAAGGGTACCGCGCTTTCCAGTCTAAGCTCATGCCCACAGTTGATTTCGAAACGATAGCTGGGGTCAGGACCCCAGTCTTGCGAAAGATTGCCAAAGCGCTGCGCAAACGTGATGATGCGCACGACTTCCTGCGAGCCCTTCCCCATCGGCTCTTCGACGAGAACCAGGTTCACGCCTTTGTCATTGGGTTGGAGCGTGACTACGACACAGCGGTTGACGAGCTCGACCGGTTTCTGCCGTTCGTGGACAACTGGGCCACCTGCGACCAGCTATCTGTGAAGGTGCTTGCTTCGCAGCCCGACCGAACGCTGCAGAAGGCGCGGGAATGGATGGCATCACCCCATTGCTACACGATTCGCTTCGGCATAGGGGTGCTGATGCAGCTATTCCTGGATGACCCCTTTGAGCCTGAGCTCCTTGCGCTCGTTGCCGAAACGCGCATGCCCTCGACGCCAAGCAAGTCCGCGAGCGAATCCGACGTCTACTATGTGGACATGATGCGCGCCTGGTACTTCGCCGAAGCGTTAGTAAAGCAGCAGGATGCTAGCTTGCCCTATTTCGAAAAGGCCGAAAGCGGCGCGCTGCTGGATGAATGGACGCGCAGGAAGGCCATTCAGAAAGCCATCGAGAGCTTCCGCGTGCCCGACTCCCTGAAAGATCACCTGCGCACGCTGCGCTAGATTTCATAGCTTGCACCATTCTTTCAGCTCTGATTTGGCAAGCAGCACGCACGGACTCGAATCGATTGCATCAGGTCTTACTAGCCCGTCACCCTTACGAGAGCGATGCGACGAACCCCTTAATCAGCTGGTTCACGGCTTCCGGCGCATCCGTGTTCGAATTGTGGCCCGCGCCCTCGATCCAATGCAGCGGAATTCCGGTTCGACGAGACCATTCGCGGTTGTATCGCTTAGCAGAGCCCGCGCCATCCTTCTCGCCGCAGATCAGCAGCACCGGGCAATCGGGCGTGTAGGATCGATTCGCCTCCACTGTCTCGGCAAGCACTTCGAATCCATGTGCAGACAGCTCGCAGTATTCGCGCTTGTCGTAATCTTGCATCATCGCATGCATGAGCTCTTGGCCATAGGATGTGGTGGCATTATTCTTCGGACCCAAATTCACCAGCGTCTTCCAGGGGAAAAGCGAGAACATGCCCTTCGTATGCTTAAGCGCCCAAAGCTCCCATCCCGCATAGTACCCCCGCTGCAATGGGCACGAATCTATGGAGACAAAGCCCTTGGCCGTATTCGGGAACAGCTCCATGAATGCCTGCGCCACATAGCCGCCCATGGACTGGCCTATGAGCACGGGGCTGGTCGCGCCTTCAGCATCCAAGATCTCCTTCAACCAACGCGCCTTATCGTCGAGCGTCCAAGCGAGCTCGAAGGGGCGCGACTCGCCATGGGAGGGCGCATCCCATACGAGCACGTTGACTGTTTCCCCGAAATGCTCAACCTGCTTCTCGAACAGCCGATGATCAGCAGTCAAGCCTGGAAGGAATATGAGCCAGGGGCAATCGGGACGCTTGGTGTTCGAAACCCAATAGGCAATGGCCCCCAATGGCGTTTGAAACTGCTTCTCCTCCAAGCCGAGATCGTGCATCCGCGTCTCCTTAGGCAACATCCTGAGTGATTCTAGACTACACCATTGGCTGCTCTCGAAAGGGCCGCGTTTCGATAGGCCGCGGATCGATTGGCCGCGCTTCGATAGGCCGCGGTTCGATTGGCAACCCTTCGATGCGACTTGACCATGAATGCTCTGCCTTGCATCGAGAAGCAGATGCCAAGAACGCACGCGCTTCCCTCATTTGACTCGAAGCTTGCTCGCAACCTTGCCATTGCCATTCCCCATTGAGACAATTGAGCAGATAGCAAGGAGGAAAGCATGTCCTTAGAAAGAGCCAAGGAGCATCTGCGGAAATACGGGCGCGACGGTGATGTGATGGAATTCGACGTCTCGAGCGCAACTGTCAAACTTGCGGCGAAGGCCGTAGGATGCGAACCGGCGCGCATCGCAAAGACCCTCTCTTTCGAAATCGACGATGGCGTCGCGCTGATCGTTTGCGCAGGGGACGCCCGCATCGCCAATCCCAAGTTCAAGGAAGCGTTTCACTGCAAAGCAAAGATGATCGACCCCGCCGAGGTCGAGAGGCTCGTCGGCCACGGCGTTGGCGGCGTGTGCCCCTTCGGCGTCGATGATGGCTGCAAAGTGTATCTGGACGAATCGCTTCGGAGGTTCGAAACCGTGTTTCCCGCTTGCGGAAGCTCCAACAGCGCCATCGAGCTTGCGCCGGCCGAGCTCGAGGAGATCATCCCCAGCAGCGCATGGGTCGACGTCTGCAAGCTGCAGTAACGCCTGTTAGAAGCGCGACCATCGAGTCAACCGAAGCTATTCCCACTCGACTGGAATTTCTATATTAAAACTGAAACTCATTGAATCTGGATGCTCTGAGCTATTTCTGTTAGCAACGAGTTCACTCAAAGCACGACCCAAAATGCACTCATTGAAATTAATCAATCACTTAGGCATTATCGGTCTTCTTCTCTAGCCGCCAAAGGAAATACATCGGATTGTCTTTGATTTTATCTTTGGTAGCTAAATCAAAAACCTGATGGCCAAGGAT
>CANOHY010000059.1 GCA_947565915.1 uncultured Eggerthellaceae bacterium
AGGAATTCTGTTAGTGTTTATTTTGGGTTTTCTTAAAAAAAAGAGATTATGGCAAAGACTCGTGATGCGATTGAACAAGAACAGCTGACGTATCGAGTAGTAGCGATAGCCGTTCTTCTTGATAAGCGTGGGCTTTAGGACGCCTATCTCATCGTACAAGAACAGCGTGTCCTTAGAGCATCCGCACAGCTTGGCGAACTCGCCTGTAGTATAGAGCTCATCCATTGGTCCTGCCTCCGTTCCCCCAACCAACCGAGCAAGCCAACTATCAAAGGACATTATCCCAGAGCATCTCCGATTTCTTGCGGCTCTCCCGGCGGCCGCAGCTTGGGTATGCGCCTCCCGCACTTAGGGCAGCGCTCCTGCTCTTTGTCCAAGGATATCTTGCAAACAGGGCAAATCCGGGCATACTCGCCCGTGTCGATTGCATCGAGCCTTCCACAGCGGTTACAGCGTGTGCAGCCGTAGCACATTGACATGAGTTATCTCCCCTGCCCGTCGCCAAAGAGCCTACGCAACAGGATGCTCCTGTGCCCAGATGCGCCCGTACTTCAGTATCTCGTCGCTCGTAACCTCGCGCTTCCACGGGTCGCTCAATGCTCCAGGGTTCACCGACGGGAACAGATATCCGCCCGGTAGGTACTTATCGAGGCTCTCCCGCACGAATGCGCGAATGCTTGCCTCATCATCCAAGTCAGTGACGATGTAGGGGTTGTCAAGGCATCCGTTGAGGCACATGCTGCCGTTCAGTCGCTGCTTGATGCCCACGATGTCGTTTTGAGGTATGACGTCCATCCACACGTCGATGCCTATCTCTGCCATATCCTCCACGATGGGCTCGCAGATGCAATCTGCGTGATGCAGATACAGCATGCCGCAGTCGTGTATGGTGTCGGATATTTCCTGCTGAAGAGGCTTGATCACCGCGCGCCAAGTAGCTGGTGGCAAGAAGAGGTTCTGCTTGGAACCCCAGTCGTCGTGATAGAAGATGGCATCGGGATGTGCATGATAGGCCATCTCCTTGATGAACTCGATCTTATGGTCGGCAACGACGCGCAATATCTCCTTCATCTCATCCTCGTTCTCCATGTAGGCGCAAAAGGCGTCCTCCATGCCCATGAGGAAGTGCGACCTCTCGAACAGGCCCGTGCTGCAGTAGAGCACTGCGAAGCCTTCCTTGCGATCGATCGACTCGGCCGACTTCTCGGCCATTGACCAATCGTAGGCGCTCATGTCTGGTGGCACCAAGTATCGCTCCCAGTCCTCGATATCCTTGATCACCTTGTTCTCATCAGTGATGACCGGGTGCGGCCCAGGCGCGCCAGGAAGCCACACGCGGGATACGCCCCATGAATCAGGATGCGGCTCCCCATCGTTCGCACAGGCGTCGGCCACGCGTTGCGGGTCGTCTATGAAGGTGCCATATTCAAGGATGCCCGTATATGCATCCGGTTGCTCGCCCTTCAGAATCGCCATCACGTTCTCGCGTGCGCTCAGCATCTCGGCCTCCTCGCTGGTTTGCCGAAACCGGCAACCATCTCCGAATCGATCGATCGTTGTCTAAATCCAAACCCTGAAACGCCCGTTCGCAGCCCGCCGCATAACGCTGGCAGGCCGCGAACGAACGAGTCTCATGCGCCAATCGAAGCCACGTTGCGAGCCTTAGTCGCGCAACGACTCCGACGGCGCTTCGAAATGCCTAGAGCTCCAGATTGGTGGGAACCCAAAGCACCTGCTTCGGCTTGCACTTCAAATCAGCTGCAAGCTCTTCGACCGTCCCGAACTTCATGCAAGCAGCCAAGCAATGATGCACGCAGCTGGGCTCGCGATGGGCGGCAACGCGCTCGGCGCACAAGTCGCAAAGATCCGTCGGGATGGCGATCTTGTTCCAATTGAAGTCGGGGCCTACCTCATCGGGGTCGTCGTTTTTCAACCAGGGACCCTCGTCGAACACGCGAATGCCCCACTTCCCCACAGGGAAGTCATGCTCTTCCTTGCAAGCCACCTCGCACGATTGGCAACCCGAGCAGTATTCGTAGTCGATCAGCAATCCGTAATCTGCCATGTACAACACCTACTTCCCGAACTTCTCTGCAAGTTCTTGCATGTCAACGTCGTAGTTCTCAGCCAAGGGGCGAACATCGCAAATGATGCATTTGTATGGTCCGCCATATCCGAGCTTCGAGTTGTAATGGTTGGGAATCAGGCTGTTCACGTTCGATTGGAATACGCCATACAGGTTCGGCGCATCGCCATCTTGCTCGGGGAACCACCAACCATGCTGGGCATGAACGGTCCCGCGCTTCACCGTTGGAGTGAGCTTGGCCTTGAACTTGGCTGCACCGAACTGATTGCAGATCTCTACCCACTGGCCATCGGTGATGCCCTTCTTGGCTGCGTCGTCGGGATGCATCTCCAGAAGCGGGTTGGGATTCAACTCGCGTAAAACGGGAACTTGACGCTGCTCGCTATGGAAGAATGCATAGGTGCGTGCACCGGTGGTCAGGATGAAGGGGTACTCCTCGGCCAGTTCCGGTGTGGAATAGGGGCTGAAGGCTGGCTCAGAGTAGTAAGGCAGCGGGTCTTCGCCATAAGCGGCAAACGTATAGGAGTACAGCTCCACGCGACCCGTCTGCGTGAGGAAGCCCGGCTGGCGATCAGGGCGCAGCTCGCCTGTCTCGTACTTGCGGTACTTCACATCGCGCTTGTGCACGACTTCCTGCTGCAGGTCGGAAAGCTTCAACTCGCCTTTTAAGCGGCGATCCTCCACGAATTCCTCGCCGGTGTCGTAGCGCTTGGCGATGGCATCGTTGCCGATGTAGTGGCCAAGCTCCACAATCAGCTCGTGATCAGACTTGCACTCGCCCACGTCGATGGCTTTGTTCACAGCACCATAGGTCACCATCGATCCGCCGTAGTGGGTCTTGTTCACCGAGTTATGCTCAGCAGCAGTTGAAAGCGGCATGAACAGGTCAGCGCAACCTTCGATGGATGGCGTCATGAAGAGGTCGGTGGCCACGCAGAACTCGACGTCCTTCAGCGCGTTGTACCAGCGCTCGGGCTCGGCGCAATTCGTGGGCGCCAGCAGGTTGCTGGACTGAATCCACGCCATCTTGATGGGATAAGGCTCGCCAGTCTGGAAAGTGTCGAACATCATGTCGGCGTGAGCCTGGCGGATGTTCTGTACGTAGAGCGGGTACTTGTCGCCGCCGATGATCTTCTTTTGAAGCTCGTCGGAAAGGCCATCCCATCCGAATGCCGGAATGGCTTCTTGGTTGTCATCTTCCTTCTGGGCCAGGAAGTTGATATCGCGACCGCCGATGCGCTTGCCCTCGAAGGCTTCCAGCACTTCTGGGTCCAGCGGGGGCACGCCAGCGATGATTTGACCACCTGGAACGTCTACGTTACCGGTGATGGCCATAAGCGACAGCAGGCAATGACCTGCCTGGTTGCCGTTCTGGTTCTGGTCGAGCGCAAGGCCCCATGCCATCGATGCTGGCTTCGCATTGGCATACATGCGGGCAGCAGCGTAGATCATCTCAACGGGCACTTCGCAGATGCGCGCAGCCTCTTCGGGCGACATCGTCTTCACGCGCTCGGCAAGCTCGTCGAAGCCATAGCACCAGCGTTCGACGAAGTCGTGGTCGTAGAGGTCCTCGGTGATGATGATGTTGAGCCATGCCATAGCCATGGCGGTATCGGTGCCTGGGCGCAGGCGCAGATGGATGGCAGCACGAGTGGAAAGCCAGTTCACGCGCGGGTCCACCGATATGATCTTAGCTCCGAGCTTCATAAGGTCTATGACCGCATGGCCGAACAGGCCGTCGCCGTTGGAGGGTAGCGGCTCTTTGCCCCAGAGCACTATGCACTCGGGCACGCAGTACTCGGGGTCGTCATAGCCGCCAGGAAGACCGCCGGCGTAGTCGATCTCGGGATAATAGGCGCCCAGAACGCACGTTGTAGCGCACGAGCGCGGCTGGTAGCAAGCGAAGCCCGACTGCGTGTAGCAGGCATTCGGCGAGCCCATGAGGCCTTGGGCGAAGTCCTGGCCCATCACGCCGCCATCGCGACCTGTTCCGCAGAACACCACGATGGACTCTGGTCCGTACTTCTCCTTGATCTCGTCCGACTTCGTCTTGAAGATCTCGAAGGCTTCATCCCAGGTGATCTGCTCCCACTTGTCGGCCTTGCCGCGATCCTCGCGTGCACGCTTCATGGGATGGATGATGCGCGCCGGATTGTAGATGTAGTCCTTCAGGGCCAAGCACCTCACGCACAGGCGACCCTTGGTAACGGGATTGTTCTCGTCACCCTCCACCTTCTCCAAGACGCCATCCTTGTTCACATACAGCTTCACGCTGCATCCTGTGGGATGACACCCCGGGGGCGACCACATCGAAGAACGCACAACGGTGTAATCGCCGTCTTGGTACTTCCAAGGTTTCCCAAGGTCATTCTCGAATTCCATTCATATCTCCTCTCTTGGTTCATGGTGATTTCCTTAGGCGCCAATCTCGTTATAAGGTGTGGGGCAAGTCCACACGCAAGCCCAAAGTTCGCAATGGCGCCAAGTTTTCCGAGCGCCGAGCTACTCGGTTATCTCTTCCAGCGGGCGGCGGCCAGTGTTCCAGCCGAAGGCCAGAATCGTCACGATGCCGATGCACAGCAGTCCCACTGCCAAGATGCCCACACCGAACATGCCGCCCCATGCCATCAGCGTGGGAACCACGGTCATGACAGCAGCAGTGAACAGGCGTCCCGATGAATGGACGATCCCACTGCCGAAGTTGCGCACATTCGTGGGAAGCGATTCCCCGTAATAAGGGTTGCAGCAGATCAAAGTGCAGTTGGCGAATACGAGACACAGCAGATAGAGCGTGCCGAGCAGCACCGGGTTACTCAGCGAGGCCGATGCTACGGACGAATAGGCCAGGAAGGCTGCGATCTGCAGTGCCAGCGAAACAGCAATGGATTTCTTGCGCCCACCCTTTGGCCCAAGCCAAGCTCCCAAAAAGCAGCCAAGCGGCGAGCCGAATGTTCCCACCGTGGTGATGATCAGCGATACCTGCTCGCCGAGCCCCATGGCCTGCAGGGTGATGTTGTTCCATTGGGTCATGATGGCGAAGGGACAGGTTTGAGCCATGCATACCACCAGCAGCACGATCGTGCGCTTGCGATACTCCTTGCCAAACAGCTTACGCAGTGCTGCCATACCCCGAAGTGCCTTCGCATTGGCCTTGTTAGCCTGCAGGCGCGCATAGGCATCGCTCAGATCGACGTTCACGTGGATGAGTGAGCGCACACTCTGTTCCGCCTCAGCCACGCGCCCCTGCTCAACCAGCCATCGTGGCGACTCGGGCATCACCACGATGCCAATAATCAAGGGAATCAGCCCAATGCTCGATGCAATGAACAAAAAGCGCCAGGCGTTCACATCGAGGGGCAGTGCCCACGAGGCCACGATACCAATGAAAGGAATGGCAATGTAGCCAACGCCCGCGCACACCCCTTCCCATTTCCCCCGTTGTTCTCGGGGAGTTATCTCCAGCAAGTACGTTACGAATGTTACCGTCATGGACATCACGCCCAAGCCCTGCAGCAGACGAAATGCCAGGAATAGCGTGAAGTTCGATGTGAAGCCGCATCCCACCGCCATCACGATCACGATTCCCAAGCTGCTCAGGAAGACCTTTTTGCGGCCGATGGCATCAGAGATGTAGCCTCCGACGATTCCGCCGAGCGTCATGCCGACAAGCGTGACGGTGCTCATGAGGGCCCAGTCTTGCGTCGATATGCCCAAGGAGTACATCACATTGGGACCGACGAAGCTGGTGAGCTGATTGTCAATCTGTTCGAAGAAGGTCCCCGCAATCATGATGAACATGATGAAGAGCTGCTTCTTCCCGACAGGATACCCGTCGAAATAGTTGTTCTTGACCTTTGGTCCTTCAGCGAGTTGAACTTTCATCATCGTACCCCTCGTCTGAAATCGCATTCGAATGTCTCCAAATGCTGTCATCAACAATGAAGGTCGGAAGACGGGCACCAGGCCCGCCTTCCGCTCGATCAGCTATTCCTTTGTGGTGTAGAGCGCGAAGCGGCTCTTGCCATCCATCTTCTTCACCAGGTCGTCCACCTCGCCAGAGTACATGCACCACGCTTGGCAATGCTGGACGCACATGGGCATCTTGCCCTTCTCAACGCGGTCTGCGCACATGTCGCAGGCCTTCGTGATGACCGGAAGCCATGCCCACTCCCACTTGTCGGTGCCCGTCTTGCCCTCGTAGGCATACGGGCCCGTTTCCGAAAGCTTTATGCCAAACTCGCCCTCGGGCAGGTCGAGATGCTTCTTGCACGCAACCTCGCAGCTATGGCAGCCCGTGCAGTATTCGTAATTGATGAGGATTCCTCGCATGGCTGCCTCCTTAAACGCCCTTGATAGGACGAACGACATCGTCACGACTGTAAGTTGAACCGGGCTCGTAATCGAAATAGCCGCCCTTCTCGATGATCTGCTCCTGCGGAAGGGTGTCGCCTTCCTTGTAGGGATAGATCTTGCAGAGCATGCATTTGATCGAAGAGCCGATGCCGCCTTCAGCGGTTTCGAAGGCCTTGGTGCAGTTGTTGACGTTCGAGTTGAACGTGCCGAACAACTGGGGCTCAGCTCCCTCTTCCTCGGGGAACCACCAGCCGTGCTCTGCATGAACGGTGTTCTCGTCCACTTCGTTCGATACCTTTGCAACTTGGCGGAAGCGGCCATGATCGTTCTCGACCCAAACCCATTCTCCGTCGATGATGCCATACTTCTCAGCCGTCTTTGGATTGATGGTCAGAAGCGGCCATGGATGGAACTCGCGCATGGTGGGCAGCTGGCGATGCTCCGAATGGAAGAACTCATAGGAGCGGCCACCCGCCGTGAGCACCAGCGGATACTCCTTGGCGATGTTCGGAGTGGAAACGGGGCTTTCGGTCGGCTCGGTATGATGCGGCGTGGTGCCCACTCCCCACAGCTCGAAGATGAGCGGCGTCAGCTCGATGCGACCAGTAGGCGTTGAGAAGCCAAGCGACTTGTCATCGCGCAGCAAGCCCTTCTCGTACTTCTTGTAGATGCCGTTCCACTCATCGTACTCGTAGCCACCTTGCTCCACCAGCTCGCGGTAACTCTTCTTGTAGTCCGTGAATCCGCGTTCCTTGAACTTTGCTTTGCGCATGTTCGTCTTGTCGGACTCGTCTTCCTCGTACTCGCCAATCAGGGCGCCATCGGTCAGGTGCCAATTCACGAACTCCTCGGCCGTATCCCACGGGAACAGCTTCGGATCAAGGCGCCGACCGAGCTCCAGGATGATGTCCTCGTCGGATTTCGCCTCGTAGTAATCCAGCACTTTGGTGATGGAACGCAAGGGCGTCCACCAGATGCGGATGGAGTAGCGCTCGGGGCTCATGGCAACCGGCAACACGATGTCGGCGCACGCAATGGCCGTGGGCGTCATGAACGGGTCGGCGTCCACAATGAACGGCACGTTCAACAGCGCCTTGCGCACGCGTCCCGCATCCATGCCTGGGCACGAGAGCGTGTTTGACGACTCGATCCATACCATCTCGATGGGATACGGCTTGCCCGTCTCCATGGCATACACCAGCGCGTCGGAAGAGGCGTGGTCGGTGAACTCGGCACGATCCTCGCCGAAGCAGAAGCGGTCAGTCAGCTTCTTCTCGCGCCATTCCATGGGCACGAGGTCTTCCTCCAAGCCCGAGGCGTTGATGATGTTGAACGCATTGCGCTCGAGGATGTTGCCACCAGGAACGTCGATGTTGCCCGTGATGGCCATGAGGTCGCAGCATGCCATGCAAAGCGACATTGCGCTCATCTGCTGGTCCATGGCCAAGCCCCACTTGATAGCAGCAGGCTTGGTGGTAGCGTACATGCGCGCCGAAGCCAGGATATCAGCGGCATCGCAGCCAGTGATCTCGGCGGCCCACTCGGCTGTGCAGTCCTTCACCGACTCGGCAAGCTCGTCGAAGTAAGCGCACCACAGCTCAACGAACTCGTGATCGTAGAGGTCCTCGGTGATGATGATGTTGAGCCAAGCGCAGGCGATGGCCGCATCGGTGCCCGGGCGCACCTGCAGGAAATAGTCGGCACGAGCGCCCCACCAGGTTAGGCGCGGGTCGATGGAGATGATGCGCGTGCCCATCTGCACGCATTCCACCAGCCAGTGGCCCATGTAGCCATCGGCGTTGGACTTCAAGGGCTCGTTGCCCCACATCACCACCACTCCCGGAGGAGTGAAGTCGTCGTTGGCATAGCGATCCTCGTGCGTCTGCGATGCATCGGGGTCGGGATAATCGCCCAACGGCGCTAGCGAGCCATATACACGCGGCAGGTAGCAGGCGTAGCCCGTGAAGCCGAAGGTGGCCTGATTGGGCGACTTGAACGCACAGTGACAAAGATAGGGAACCTGCCAACCGATGTTGCGCCCCGTGCCCACGATGGTGAGAATGGCATGGCCGCCCACGCGCTCGTGGATGTCGCGCACCCTATCGGCAACCTCGTCGAGAGCCTCGTCCCACGTGATGCGCTCCCACTTGTTCTCGCCACGCTCGCCAGCGCGCCTCAGCGGGTACTTCAAGCGGTCGGGATGGTTCACGGCTTCAACCAAGTCCAGGCAGCGCATACACAGACGTCCGTTGACGAAGGGGCTCAAGGGGTCGCCTTCCACCTTCTCCAGCTTGTTGTCCTTCGTGTACAGCAGCACGCCGCAAGCGTTATGACAACCGGGGGGCGACCAATGGTTGGTGCGCGTTACGGTGTAGCCATCCTCCTCCCACTGCCATTCTCCTTCGTGGTAGGCTTTTTTATCGATTCCGTCTATGAACTCTTTGTACTTGTTATGCTTCATATCTCATCTCTCTTCCTCTTCCTCTTCCTGATCACGCCAAAAACCGATCCAGTACAGATCGGTCATTTCTTCATCTCAA
>CANOHY010000060.1 GCA_947565915.1 uncultured Eggerthellaceae bacterium
TCTCGGCAAGCGAACTAGAACAGCGTTTGCACCGTGATGAAGAGCGGAGTAAAGGTGAGCGACACGATGGTCATCAGATTGATGAGAATGTTCATGGAAGGACCAGAAGTATCCTTGAACGGGTCGCCAACCGTATCGCCGACAACTGCAGCCTTATGGGCCTCGGAACCCTTGCCGCCAAAGTGACCTTGCTCGATGTACTTCTTGGCGTTGTCCCAAGCACCACCAGCGTTGGACATGAAGATGGCAAGCAGCATACCAGTAGCCACCGCGCCAGCCAAGAAGCCACCCAGCATGACCGGGCTGAAGCATCCGATTACGATGGGAACCACGATGGCCAGGCAGCCAGGAAGCATCATCTCATGCAATGCCGAGGTGGTGGAAATCGCAACGCACTTGTCGTATTCCGGCTCGGCCTCGTAGGTCATGATGCCCTTGATCTCACGGAACTGACGGCGTACTTCCTCGACCATCGCATGAGCCGCACGCGAAACCGCGCCCATGGTGAGGGCAGCGAACATGAACGGCATCATGGCGCCGATGAAGATGCCGGCCACGATGATGGGATCGGTGAGGGTAAGCGCAAAGCCCTCGATGCCATGATGCATCGTTGCCTGGAAGCTCACGAACAGCGAGATGGCGGCAAGGCCCGCAGAGGAGATAGCGAAGCCTTTGGCAATCGCAGCGGTGGTATTGCCCACTGCGTCGAGCGAGTCGGTGCGCTCGCGAACCTCTTCGGGCAAGCCGGCCATCTCCGCAATGCCGCCAGCGTTGTCGGCCACAGGGCCGTAAGCATCAACGCCCACTGTGATGGCCGTATTCGACAGCATGCCGGTTGCAGCCAAGCCCACGCCGAACAAGCCAGCGGGAATGCCCTCGAGCGGCACGTTCGCTACCGGGAAGGCCATGTTGCCGAAGAAGTACGCGCCGATGATCGCAACGGCAACGAGCACGATGGGCGCGATGGTGGAGAGCATGCCCGTGCCCAAGCCCTCGATGATCACCGTCGCAGCACCGGTCTCAGCGCTCTCGGCAATCTTATGAACGGGCTTGTACTTGTCGGAGCAGAAGTACTCGGTGATCTTGCCGATGGCCAGACCAGCGATCAGGCCGCACAGCACGCTGCCGAATAGCCAAAGCGGCTGAGCGAACGAGGTCATGGAGTTCCAGATGCTGAAGATCACGAAGATGGCGATGATCTCGATGATCGCAGCAACATAGGTGCCACGGTTCAAGGCCTTGTGAAGCTCGGCGCCTTCCTTCGTGCGCACGGCAAACAGGCCGATGATGGAAGTGACGATGCCGCATGAAGCGATGACGACCGGGCAGATGAGCGCCCAGATCAGATCGATGGCGCCATTGAAATACCCCAGCGCGCCGAACGTTGCAGCCAGGATGGTGGGTGCCAGGATGGAGCCGGTGTACGACTCGAAGAGGTCAGCGCCCATGCCAGCAACATCGCCCACATTGTCGCCCACATTGTCGGCGATGGTGGCGGGATTGCGCGGGTCGTCCTCGGGGATGCCAGCCTCGACCTTGCCCACGAGGTCGGCTCCCACGTCAGCGGCCTTCGTGTAGATGCCGCCGCCCACACGGGCGAACAGAGCAACAGCCGAAGCGCCGGTGGCGAAGCCCTCTACCATGCCGATGTTCTCGTGCACCAAGTTGATGATGTCCTGCGTGAGGTTCACGCCAGAGATGGAGCTGAATACCAGCAAGATCAGCCAGAGAGAAAGGCCCATCAGCGCGAACGAAGCCACGCAAAGGCCCATGGTGAGGCCCGAGCGGAAGCTCACGTTCAAAGCCTTGGCCACTGAGGTCTCAGCTGCATAGGCCGTGCGCGTATTCGCGCGCGTGGCCACGTACATGCCTACATAGCCTGCGGCAGCAGAAAGGATGCCGCCCGTTATGAAGGCCACGGCCGTGATCCAGCTGAGCGCTACGGCCATGATGATGGCCACTACGATCATGAATATGATGAGCAGCTTGTACTCGCTCATCAAGAAAGCCTGAGCTCCTTGCTGGATCTTGATCGAAATGGAATTCATCTTCTCCGGACCTGGATCCTGACTCAAGACCCAGCGTGCCAGATAGACAGCTACCAGAATGCCGATAAGCGCGCATGCTGGTGCCATCCATGCAATTGCAGTACTCACGCGTTTCCTCCTTAGAAGCTAGACCTGCTCTCTGCTGCAGCGAATACCTCCCCTACTGCAACTGTCTCATGATAAGTGATAATGCGCAGCGTGGAGCGAGAATTTTGGCAGCGGCTTGGTTAATGCCAGGCGCGTGAGATGGGCGTAGCGAATACGCAAGCTGCTCGATAGGTTGCACTCGCGGCATCGAAAGCATAGAGCGCCTTTACCCTATTGCCTACCACAGCAGCGACGAGTTCGCCATTTTCTGGTGGAAGGGAACTCGATGCGAAGCTTGCCGAGCAGCAAGCACAACTTGTAAGAGAGGATTCTCCCGCTAGTTGCTGGAGCTCCACGTCGGCCTCATAGAGCACGTTTCCATTCTCGACCTTCTGGGCAACGCTGTCGCAGAAGGCGAATCTGGTGCCCAAAAGCCAAATCGGGTCAAGTGCCGCATGCACGCCAAGCCGTTCGAGTTCGGGCAGGCTTGCACAGCAGCTCAGGTCCAAAGCGCCCACTCTTACGCGCTCCAGCGCTTTGACATGGGCGAAGCATCCAAGCTCGCGTCCGATATCTCGTACGAGCGCCCTGATGTAGGTCCCCTTCGATACATCAAGGTCCACTACCCAGATAAGCTCGTCCGCGCCCGCATCACGCCGCCTCTCCACAAGCGTTGCTCGATCGACGTGGATGCACCGCGGCTCCAGCTGCACTGCTTCGCCCTTGCGCGCCTGCTCGTAGGCTTTCTTGCCATTGACCTTGATGGCAGAGTACTGCGGGGGCACCTGAAGATGCTCGCCTTTCAGGCCTTCTATGTATTCTTGCGCGAACGTGCCATCCAGCAGGTCGTTGGGAACAGCTGCCCTGCGCACGACGTTGCCCTCGCAATCGTCGGTATCGGTCTCGGAGCCGAAGGCGATGCTGACCCGATAGGATTTATCGTGATCGCTCAGATAGGCGTTCAATCGCGTTGCCGAGCCAATTGCGATGGGAAGAACCCCTGTCGCCAAAGGATCGAGCGTTCCCATGTGGCCCACGCGCCGTTCACCAAAGATGCGCCGACACGCATTCACCACGTCATGAGAGCTCAATCCAGACGGCTTGTTCACGCCCACCACGAGCGAGAGACCCGATTCGCCGCGCTTCATGACGTCGCTTCGTCGAGCAATGCATGCATCTTCGCCTTAACGAGCGAAACTGCTTCTTGCAGTGGAATCTCGAGAGTGAACCCTGCTGCAGCCTTGTGGCCACCTCCACCGAATTCTCGGGCAAGGCTGCCCACATCGGTATCGTCTTTGGCCCTAAGACTGCCGCGCACTACGCCATCTTGCTCGCGAAGCATGCAAGCGATTCGCACGCCACGCAAGCTGCGAATGCTGTCGATCAGCGGCTCTGCATCGCTCTTGGTGGCATGCGCCGCCTGCATGTCGTGAGCGCTTATGTAACTCAAGATGCCCTGCCCATCGGCAAACACATCCATATGCTCGAGCACTTTCGCTTCCAACAGAAGCGTTGCCATGCTCTTGTTCTGGAATACTTGGGTGGCCACCTTGTTGGGATCGACGCCAAGCGAAACTAGCTCGCAAGCGGTTTTGAAAGCGACAGGCATTGCGTTTTGGAAACGGAAGCCTCCCGTGTCAGTGAGCAGCCCTGTATAGGCACACTCTGCACAGGCAATTGGCGGATCATCCAGAAGATCCTTCACAACGCTCCACACGATGATGCTTGCAGAGGGCGAATCTGCATCGATGTACCCGTAATCGGCCACCAGGTTCGTGCACGAATGGTGATCGAGTACGAAAGAGACCTCAGCTCGGTCGAGCAAAGCGGCTCCAGCACCCATGCGGCTTTTGTCCGAGACGTCAACAGCTACAAAGGCGCCAACGTGTCCCCTGAACGATTCGGCGGGGATTATCTGGTCGTAGCCCGCAAGGAATGCAAGGTTGGGATCAGGCGCATCGCTTCCCGCCGATACGCAGGTAGCTCGCTTGCCCAATGCAAGCAATGCGTTTCGAAGCGCAAGCTGCGAGCCCACGCAATCGCCATCCGGACTCACATGGCCGCAGATGACGAAATCATCCAAATCTTCGAAGAGTCCAGCGAACCGACCTAGCTCGATTATCTTCTTGGAGGCACCGTTCATGCATTCTCTTCTTCGTAGGCTTCGTTCACGCTGGGCTGGGCTTCGAAGCGCTCGCTCTCGGCTGCAAGGGCTTGCGCTATGCGCTCGGCCTCATCGACACTCGCATCCAGCACGAATCGCAGTTCAGGTGCTACACGCCAGCTAAGCTTGCGTGCCATCTCGGAGCGAATCTTGCCAGCGGCCCTCTTGAGCGCTTCGGCAGTGGTCTCGTAGTTCGCAGGATCGGTCGTGTAGAACACATTGCAAAACGAGCGATCGAAGCTAACCTCGCAACCCGTAACGGTAACGTCATTCAGACGTGGATCCGACACATCGAACATCAGAATCTCGGCAATGGTTTGGCGAGCCTGCTCGTTTACTCGGCGCGATGAGGCATTCTGCTTCATCTACTCTGTCCTTTCGACCTCGGTTATCACATAACCTTCGATGGTGTCGCCCACCTTGATGTCCTGGAAGCCCGCAATGCCCAAGCCGCATTCGTAGCCGGCTTTCACCGACTTCACATCTTCCTTGAAGCGACGCATGCTGGCGAATTCGCCCTCGAACACCACAGTGCCATCGCGGACGATGCGCACGCTGTCGTCGCGGTTCAGCTCACCTTCGATCACATAGCAGCCGGCCACGGTTCCCGCCTTTGGCACCTTGAACAGCTCGCGAACCTCGGCTATGCCAGTGTCCTTCTCAACGATGTCGGGCGAGAGCAGGCCCACGCGCGCGGCATTGATATCCTCGATGGCCTGATAGATCACGCGATACAGGCGAATGTCCACTTTCTCCTTCTCGGCCTGCTGACGCGACTTGCCCGTGGGGCGCACATTGAAGCCGATGATGATGGCATCCGAGGCAGCAGCCAGCGTGACGTCGGTCTCGGTGATGCCGCCCACGGCAGAGTGCACGATGTTGATGCGCACCTCCGATTGGTCCATCTTCTCGAATGCGTCGCGCAGTGCCTCGATGGAGCCCTGCACGTCTGCCTTCACGATGAGGTTGAGGTCGGTCTGCTTGCCTTCCTCGATGCGGCTGAACAAATCGTCCAAGTTCATATGCGATTTCGTTTCCTGGGCCGCAAGGCGCTCGCGCAAGGCACGTTCCTCGGCAAGCTTGCGCGCATCGCGTTCGTCCTCGAACACGCGGAACTCGTCGCCAGCGGTAGGCACGCTGTTCAAACCCAGCACCTCCACCGGGTCAGCAGGATAGGCATCCTTCACTTGATCGCCCTTGGGGTCCAAAAGCGCGCGCACGCGACCATACGAGGTGCCCGCCACCACTGCATCGCCTGGGTGAAGCGTGCCGCGCTGCACCAGCACGGTGGCAACAGGGCCACGACCCTTGTCGAGGTTCGCCTCGATGACGAAGCCCGACGCCGGTGCGTCTGGGTTGGCTTTGAGCTCAAGCACGTCGGCTTGCAAGATGATGGTCTCTAAAAGGTCGTCGATGTGCAGCTTCTGCTTGGCCGACACCTCCACGAACATGTTCTTGCCTCCCCATTCTTCGGGGATCACGTCGTATTCGGAAAGCTCTTGACGCACGCGATCGGGGTTTGCGCCCGGCTTGTCGATCTTATTCACAGCAACCACGATGGGCACATCAGCTGCTTTGGCATGGTTAATGGCCTCGATCGTCTGGGGCATGACGCCGTCGTCGGCTGCAACGACCAGAACGATGACGTCGGTGACTTGCGCGCCACGAGCACGCATAGCGGTGAAGGCCTCATGTCCTGGCGTGTCGATGAAGGTGATCTGACGTCCGTTGATGTTCACCACCGAAGCTCCGATATGCTGGGTGATGCCACCAGCCTCGCTTTGCACCACGCCGGTATGGCGAATGGCGTCCAGAAGCGAGGTCTTGCCATGGTCAACATGACCCATAACGGTAACGACGGGCGGGCGCGACTTCAGGCTGTCCTCGGTATCGTGATACACAACCTGGTACTCCTCTTCAGGCGACACCACACGCACCTTGCGGCCAAGGTCGTCGGCAACCAGCTCGATGAGCTCGTCGGTCATCGACTGGGTAACGGTAAGCACCTGGCCAAGCATGAAGAGCGGTTTGATGATGTCGTTGGGCTGAACGCCCAATAGCTCCGCCAGCTTGCCCACGGTGGTTCCCTGGGGCACCTCGATTACCGACTCGTCGAGAACGAGGCTTGGGTCGAGGCCCTTGGAAATGGCCTGCTGCTCAGCTCGCTCGCGCGCCTCCGCTTCACGCTTCTCCTTGCGCTTCTTGCGACGACCTTCGCCCTCATGGTTCGAAGCAGCAGCCACGGCCGCACGGGCATCGGCCAGCACCTTGTCGCGCTGGAGCTTCTCGGCTTTCACGGCCATCTTGGCATAGCGATCCTCGCCGCCTTCAAGCTGCTCGAGCTCGGGCACGATCTGCTCGCCTTGGGCTTGGGCACCACTGCGCTTCTTTCCAGCGGATTTCTTTCCTAGCTCGCTTATGCGCTTTTGCTCAGACTCGATCTGGCTCAAAAGCGAGCCGAAATTACCGGAAGATGGCGCAGCAACAGGGGCTGCCTTCTTAGCTGGCTTAGAGGCCGCCGAAGCTTCTGTCGCATGATGCTTCGAATCGCCATGCGACTTCAAAGCCTCCTCGACAGCTTGACGCTTGGCCACAGCCTTGGCATTCTCGGCAGCACGCTTAGCGCGAGCTGCTCGCTCGGCCTCTGCGCGTGCCCGCTCCTTCTCGTTGGCAATCTGCTCTTCAAGGCTCGAATAGGGGCTTTGCTCCGCGGCAGCGGGCTCGGCTGCGTTCTCTTGCAGGTCGTTGCTCGGGATTTCTTCGTCAGAAGCCGCTGCGCCTTCGCTCGTCTTCTGCGCTCGCTCCTGCTCGCGTGCAGCACGCTCCTTTTCTACCGCTTCGCGATGAGCACGCTCGCGCTCTTCCTCGAGCTTCAGCGCCTTCTTCTCCTCTTTGGTTAGAGGCGCCTTGGTCGGCTTGCCATCAGCAGCTTCCCCTCCAGGCTTGCCAAGCTCTTTGAAAACCTTGTCTACGTAAGCCTCGGCAAGCATGCTCGCATGGCTTTTCGCGGGGATCTTCAAATCGCGTAGCTTGTCGAGCATATCCTTGCTCGAGATGTTGTACTGCTTCGCTAATTCATGTACGCGCATACTCCCCATAAGCTCTCCTATCCGCAAGCAGCCATTGCAAGCTGCTTAAAACCTCGAAACCATCTCGCGCATCTCTTCCTCGGAAACGCTCGTTTTGAGCGCACGGGCAATGCGTTGCTTGCTTTGCGCCTTCTCGAAGCACGAAGCATTGCACACATAGGCTCCCCTACCGGGCAATTGCTTGGATTCGTCTAGGCATATGCTGCCATCAGGTAGCCTAACAATGCGCACGAGCTGCGATCTTTCCACTTGTCGACCGCAAGCTATGCATGTGCGTATGTGCTCGTGCCCACTCAAGCTCGCTCCTACTCGTCCATATTGGCGTGGATGCCGCAGTAACGGCTGCCAGGACGCGCATGATTCCTGCAACGAACTCCTTCTGGCGTCACGTAAGCGCAGAATTCATCATCGGCCGAAGGGGTGTCTTCGTCGAGCAGGTCCTCATCGACAAGGGACTCGCCGATGAATGAAGTGCTCTTGATGTCGATATGCCAACCGGTCAGACGTGCAGCCAAGCGGGCATTCTGACCTTCCTTGCCGATAGCCAGCGAAAGCTGGTCGTCGGAAACCACCACCGTAGCATAGTGGTTTTCCTCATCAATCGTTACGGCTTCAACCTTCGCAGGCGATAGCGCATTGGCAACGTAAACGGCAGGATTATCGTTCCATTGGATGACGTCAACGCGCTCGTTTCTGAGCTCCTCGACCACCATGCGAACGCGGCTTCCCTTCGGACCCACGCAGGCGCCTACCGGATCGAGGTTCGGCTCGCGCGAAGCCACGGCGATCTTCGATCGCACGCCTGGTTCGCGAGCAATGGACTTCACCTCTACCAGCCCGTCGTAGATCTCCGGGACCTCTATCTCGAAGAGACGCCGGATGAGGTCGGGATGCGTGCGCGACACCACGATTGGCGGGCGCTGCGATTCCCCGCGAGCGCGCGGTGCATCGCTGGAAGGGTCGCGTACCTCGATGATGAGCACCTTGATTCGCTGGTTATGACGATAATGCTCGTTTGAGGGGCGTTCGTTGCGCTCGCCGGGATTGCGCTTGACGTCGTAATGCGGTAGCTCCGCCTCTACGCCATCGCGAATCTTGACGATGGTGAAATCCGGCGTGCCCTGAAGCACCGTACCTGTGATCAGATCGCCTACGCGACCCGAGAATTCCTCGTAGATGGATTGGCGGCCAGCATCGCGTACGATGGCGCTGATTACGCTCTTCGCATTCTGAGCTGCAATGCGGCTTACATCAGCCGGCGTGACATCGCGCTCCTCGAATTCGTCGTACTCATAGGTTACCTCGCCCGTTTCCTCGTCGATAACCTCGCGCGGCTCGCCCTGGGGAACCAGCTCGTATACGTAGATCTTGCCAGTGGAGCGATCTATCGTTACGCGTGCATCCCATTCGAGGTCCAGAATGTGCTGATAGCTTTTGGCAAGCGACTCCTCGAGGCGCTCGATGAGATAGAACTCGTCGATCTTGCGCTCATGTGCAAGGTCTTGCAATGCCTGTATTA
>CANOHY010000061.1 GCA_947565915.1 uncultured Eggerthellaceae bacterium
TGTCGAACTCCTACTACTGGTAGGGCCGGAAGGGCCGGGCGCCCTCGGCGCTCTAGGCTCCCCAGCATCGACGGAAGGGCCGCCTCCCCACGGAGGCGGCCCTATTCGCTTCATGTGCGGATGGGTTCCTTCTTTCGGGGCTTCCATTGCATGAAGAAGGTGCATACCAGCAGAGGAGCCACATACGCCATGGCGATCATGTATCGGGCTTGGAACACCGGTCCGATGATGCATGCTGCAAGCGAGAGAAGCAGAGGGAGGTAGATTGGCAGATAAGGGGACTTCTCGCGCAGCATCAGGTAGAGGCCCATCAAGGGCAGCCATAGGGCGTAGACGACCGCCTTCAGTGGCAGGTTGAGCACCGGTGCCTCCATAAGGGCTGCGTACAGCCCTTCCATGGTGACGCGCATCTCCTCGAGCGACGCAGGATGCCATAGCGCGCCTGTGCCATCATGGTCCTTGTCGGCCAGGTAGAAGTCAGGAGCCACGTTGCCTGCAAGGCACAGGTATCGGCTCGAGACGGCGAACGTCGCTTTGAGGTAGGTGAGGGGGTGGCGCGCTCCTTCGGAGCCCCATGCCCTGAAGTACGCTTTCAGCTCATCGCTCGTCGCGTTCCAGTTGAAGCCGTTTTTGATGGGGTCGCTGGTCAGCGGCTCGTACTCCTGGGCAAGCCGCTCATAGCCGAGCACCGCGTCGATGGCGGCCTGCTCGCTCGGCGTCACCTCGTCCGGATGCTCTATGACATAGCGAGCTGTTTGCTGGAAGAGCGGCGCCAGCATCTCTTGCTTGCCGCCAGGCGCAACGTCGGCTAGGGGGAATACCACTAGCGGCAACACCAGCTTCATCACCACGAGCATGGCTGCTACGCTCAAGGCCAGAGGCCTCCAATGGGCGCGGAAGGCCAGGGCGAGCACGACTGCCGAAGGGGCGACGATGTAAAGGCCGGTCTTCTTGGCCAGGCACAGCAGCACGCAAAGCACGATGAACGCAGTGCAGAATCGCGGTGATGCCAAAGGGGCGCCGCGCTCGGTGCATATGGCGACGACCATAAGGAACCAAGGGATGAAGAGCCAGGCGAAGAAGGCGTCCTTGAGCATGGTGAAGGCGTAGACGGGAAAGAGGGGGACCAAGCAGACGAAGATCAGGCATCCAAAGCAGACCGGTATCGGGCATCCCTTTCGTCGCGCATAGGCGATGCAGGCGGATAGGGATGCGGCCATCCCGAAAGCCTGGATGAGCACGAAGGCGAACACCCCTGCGTTCCAGTTCCCGAACAAGAGGTCGCTCGCTCGTGCGAATGCCCCGAACACCAAAGTGTCGAAGATGGGGTGATGGTCGGTGAAGGCGTTGTCGATGAAGCTGCCGGTGGGGGCCCAGGGAATGAAGAGCAGGGGATGGCTCTCAGGGTACCATTGCCAGATTTGATAGAACGTATCCCAGTTCATGGAGGCGGGGTACATAGAGATGCCCCATGGCAGCCAGGCCAGGAAGATGATGGAGCCGAACAGAAGGACGCTCTTCCCCTTCCACTGCGGGACGAGGAGGGGGATGCGCTGCTGCGACGCCCCCTGCCTCCTCGGCTCGCATTCGGCACGCTTGCCTCGGAGATGCTCCACGAGATGGCCGATGGTCAGCATGGCGCAGCCGAAGAGCGCCGACGCGAGAACCGCTCGAGGAAGAAGGGCTGTCCATCCTTCGTCCATGAACCCATTGCCGGCGAACACGGCTTCTCCGTAGACCTGGAAGAAGCCGCAGGCAATCGAGAACATGACCAGCGCGGACCCGCATATGAGTTTATGGGCAGAGCGCGGCCCGCCCCGCTCCTTGAGTGCCTGCATGGTCAGATCCTTTTCATCAGGAGCGTCAGCAGGGCGGCATGGGCGACCCGAACGGCAGACGTGACGATTCCTTTCAAGGGCACGCCTTGCAGCCCTGGGAGGGAGCTCCACGGTATCAGCCAGTCGATTGCGTGGAAGCAGTAGATCATGAGCGAGTTGCGTCCCATGAACGCGAGGAACCGCTTCAGCAAGCGACTCCACCTGTCGATGAGGGTTGATATCCAACAAGCGAGCAGCGTCCCGCTAAAGGCGCCGAGTATCGAGAGGGGCGCGAGCCCATATTGCCTCATGGCGAACTCGAGGTAAGAGAGCGAGGACGCCGCAACGAACAGCGCAAGGGCAATTGCCAGCACATACCATCGGTTGCCCCAGCGCTCCATGAAATCGAATTTGCGAGCTAGGTGCCCAACCCACATGAAGCCGACGATTACCAAAGCTATGTCAAGGTCAAGGGGCAGGAACAAATGCCGAAGGTTGCCAATTCCTATGCCGACGGCGCATAGCGCAGCAAGAACGAGCGCTTGGGCGGGCAAGGGGACGGCTTTCTTTTCGAACAGCGCGAGCAGCGCGCTCAGCAGTACCCTTCCCATGAATAGGCACACTAGGAACCAGGACATGCCTACGGCAGTCAAGCCCATGTCGTCATTGGGCGACCCGGAGGCGAAGAGGAAGATGGAGAGGTATTTCAGCAGCGTCTCAGCGGCCATGGGGTCAGGTTCTTTCAGGAAGCTCACCCCCTGCCACACCAGGAAGAGCAGCACGTAAGGGATGAGCAGGCGCTTGGCAGATTCCACCACCGTCGTCTTGAAGGGCTTTTGCTTGAACGTGTAGCCCGCCAGGATGAAGAACAACGGCATGTGGAACATGAAGATAGGCGTGATGAGGGGCGAGAGCGGGCTGATGGTGTGCCCAGTCACCACCAAAATGATGGCAATGCCCTTTGCGATGTCCAGCCAGGCGAGCCGCTTGGGAGCGGCAAGGTCTGCGGTTGACGTTGGCTGGTTGCACACTCCGTTCATAAGCGCTGCTTCCGTTCGGGGTACGATAAGTCATCGGATGCAATCGGCTTACATCGACGTTGACGACCATCATAGACCAAGCTGATGCCAGATATCGCACAGAGCCTTAGGGCGCAAGGCGATGCATGGTCAGGGAGTCGTTAGGCTTGGCTTCAAAACTGGCGCATACTAGTGCTTTCGTTTCGACCGGGGCTGGCAATGGCTTTCCCTCGGACATGGCATGGGGCGGAGGATGGCCTTTCCGTGGGTCGCACTCTATCACCGTTCCGAGGGCGTTCGTAGCTCGAACTCATTGTGGGAATCTGCCTCGTGAGCCCGTGAGCTAAGATGCCTTTTTCGTACGGCTTCTCTGATCGTTGCCAAGGGGGTTAGAAGGGCGTGCCCTATGCGGAAGCTGCGCGAGGAGCGGAGCTCCTCGGCCTCTGCCTGAAAGCTGCGCAGTTGCTCCTCCAGCTTTGCCGTCCGCATCGCCATCTGCTCGATGCTCTGCTCGGCCCTCTCGGCTCGCTGGCGGTCGTGGGAGATGGTGCGTGGGTAGAAGACGATGCGCTCGTCTTGCTTGCTCGGGGCGTGCTCGATAACGTCGAATAACTCGTCGAAGGCTGACCCTACTAAAGACCTTTTGCTCTCAAGCGCTGCCCGGCATGGCTCGTCGAGGCCGCCCTCCTCCAGGGCCTGCCGCAATCGCTTCGCCATGGTGGTTGCGTCCTCTTGCAAAGAAAGCAGGAAGTCGCTTCTCCCGATTTGCAGGAAGTGGGATTCGACCTTGTCGTTGTAGTTGAGGCCGACGGCGGTCTTCCCAAGGACATGATGCAAGATGGAGCAATGCAATCGCATAGCTAGTGCTCCCTGCGACCCCTTAATGGCCGCGAGCAGCTGCTCCTCGCTTGGCCTTTCCTGTGGGACAATGGCTTGGTCGCCATAGCGCATGTGCCTGGCCACCGCCTCGTGGATGAGCGTATCCGCCTGATCAAAAGGGAGGAAGAGGGCAAAGCGACCGCTCCTCTCCACGATGTCGTCGATGGCAGCGGCAACAGTCGCTTCGAACGACGGTGGGTTCAAATGCCAGTGCCGCAAGGACACGATGAAGTATCCGGCCTCTTGGGCCGCTGTGGGCACGATGACGTCAGGGCGTGATGGGCTGCGGGCGTCGATGTAGCTTCTGGCGTCGAAGGCCAGGTCGGCTCGCAGGGCCACCTGTTCGGCAGGCACCCCGGCATCCAGCAGCCATTGGCAGCTCTCCTTGTCCCTCATAAGGAAGCGCGTCCCAGCTAGGCCTGTCAGGAAAGCAGCCCTTTGGGTGGCGGGATTACGGACCGGTCCTGCCCCAGCTCCGAGGTAGATTGCGGGAACGCCATAGCTGCGCGCGAGCAGGGCCAGCGCCGCCTGCCCTGTTGGTTCTATCCAGGGATCGAGACAGAACTCCAGCTCGCCCGCGGTTTGCGCCAGCGGGTCGTCGAAGATGAGGCCCCCACAGCAGGCAAGGGCAATCGAGCGGCGAAGGACGCTGCTTATCGGCCCTTTCTGATCCGGGGAGAACGCCTCGTAGCCCCAGGTGCGACGAATGCGTTGCGGATCGGCGCCTATGATGGCGACCTGCCCGTTGGGAAGTCGATCCAAGATGCGTTGGGCCGCCATGCCCATGAGAAGGTCGTCGCCGTAGTTCTGCGCTCCGAACCATCCGAAGAGCGTTACCTGCTGAGCTGGCGTGCCGCAAGCAAGCACTGGCGGCTTGCCTGCTTCTCTTTGCGCCTCGTCGAGCTCGTTTAAGAACCCTGCGGCCGCCTTGTCGAGAGTGGGCCTGCCACGGAGCGATGCTTGCTGCTCCTGCCAGGCCTTCTCCCAGGTCGCATCGCCTCCTTCGAGCTGCTCCACGAGGGAGCGAAGCCCTCCTGGGGTCCATGAGGGAACGGCATTGCGCAAGGTATCGTCGGTAGCCTGTAGGGCTCCCTCTTCCGCGAGCACCAGGGCCCCCTCTGCCATTGCTCGGCTTAGCTCCCAGGTTCCAGGGGCGTCGTCTCCTCCGAAGAAGAGGGCGTAGCGGCAGTAGCGTCGGCGGAACGCCTCGGACGCCTCGGAGCTGCCCTCGTGGACTGGGTACTCCCATGAGTCGTGGGCCAATACTGGGCGTAGGCCGTGCAGGCTGCCCTCCGTCCTGTCTAACTCAAGGCTCGCCAGCTCCTTCATGCGCGCCCTGGTGCGCGTCTGCTCGATGAGGACGCCGTCGCGGGGCTTGTCAGGGTCCGACCCAATCGCCTCCTGGTATCTCCGGTCAGGGGCGGCATCGCGCAGAGCCGCTGTCCCTGGCGTCAGCTGGCTGCTCTCGGGGAACGCGCACGCTTGGCAGCGCTCGAATGCTGCCAGGGTGTCGAGGCACCGCTCCTTGTCATCGGAGCGGCGGTTGCTGCCCCATAGGATTAGCGTGGGACGGAACGCCTCGATGGCGGCGGCGAGCTCTTCTGGCTCGGCTGGGCAGCGCCGAACGGCGTGGCCCATGCTCTCCAGCGTTTCCGCCAGGCGCCAATCGCGCTCCGAGGGGTCCTCGAAGGTTCCAATGTAGATGATTCGTGCGAACATGCCATGCTCCTTCGGTCCTATGGCGCACCTCGATGGCGCTTCAGCAGGGCGCGCGCTCGCGAAAAGGGTGCAGTGAGTGTGCGCCCAATCCTGAACGCGTGGGAGGATGCCAGGTGGTCCCGCTCACGCTGCGCTTCGTCCAGAAGGCAGCTTGCCTTTCGGGCATGGGCTTCCGCTTGTGCCAGCTTGGCGCGGAGCTGCTCCTCGGTTGCTCGGCGCCTAGCGTAGAGGCCCCATAGGTAGTCCTCGGGGCTGGTGCTCAGCGTTGCCTGGAAGAAAGGTTGGTACCGGCCGCTCACCAAGGTGGCATGAGCCACCACGTATTTCTTCCACCGCGCTTCGTACTCACCGTAAAGCGCGTTGAACTCTTCGTCGGTTGCAGCGCTCTCGAGCGCGTAGCGGAACACGTCGAGCACCAGGTTGACGAGATGGCGCTCGTTTGCGCCTCCGGCAAGCCCACTGGCCCGTGCCGAGTTCGCTATAACCTCAAGGGCGTGACAGCCATCGAGGCCGCGTTCGCAACGAGTGAGGGTGGCGCCCCCATCTCGTCGGTAGCGATACAGCCTTTCGTCCAGCAGCCCGATGCGCTCAGCGCGGAAGAGGCATTCGTATATGAAGGCCAAGTCCTCGGAGGTGCGCAGCTCCTTGCGGAAGCGGACCCCTTTCTCGCTGATGAAGCGGCGATTGAATGCTATGCGCCAGACGTTAGGGGTGACTAGCTCCGTGGACGTCCCTTCCATATCCTGAAGGGAGAAGGCCCGATTCTGCAGGGCCGCCTCCTCGCACATCTCCCGTGGCACGTTGGCTCCAGACTCCGCATAGAGCTCGCTGAATCCATAGACTGTCATCTCGGCGTCCAGCTCTTTCGCCCGGCTGACCGCTCGGGCGAGCAGCGTGGGCTGCGCTATGTCGTCAGCATCGGCGAACAGCAGGTAATCGCCTTGGGCGGCTGTGATGCCCACGTTGCGCGCTGCACTGACGCCTAGGCATGGCTGCGAGATGATGCGCAGGTTTCTCATGACGCTGGCAAAGCGCTCCAGAGTCTGGGCGGACCCGTCGGTCGACCCATCGTCGATGCAGATCACCTCGAAGGTAGGGAGAGGGGCACCAGGAGCTTGTCGCTGGGCGGCCAAGGATTGCAAGCACTCCTCTAGGTAGGGCTCGCTGTTGTGGACGGGCACGATGACGCTGGCATCCATGGACTCTCCGGGGCGAACGTGGTGGACGGACAAAAGATTAGCTTACATGAAAGCTCTCCATAAGCGCTATTGCGCAGTTTCATCGAAATCACCGGGATTCAGCTTGCGCCCCAAAGGCAAAGCGGTGCGAGGCAGTGAGGTCCTGAAGCCCGCACGGCGTTGTGGCGATGCGCTCGCTGCCGTCCAGGCGCTCTGTCGTGCTTGCGGTTGCCAGCGCGCTCGCACTTCAATAGAAGCTGGCCCCTGTTGGCTCTGATGCATCTCTGCGGGGAAGGCCGTGGCAGAAAGCGTTCATCAAAGGTGGCGAAACCGCAATTGATGAAAGGAGCGCCTCAATGCTCCTGGGCTTTACGGTGGGGACTGGATGTCGTATGGGGCGAATTCGTCTTTAGCCCCATTGGCACTTGAGAGCGTTGGCATGCCGAGGCGTTAGCGAAGCTGCCGCGCTTCCGGTGGCCACCATATACGGTGGCAATGCTTCTGGGAAGACCGGTGCGTTCAAGGCCGTATTTGCACTGAGGCGCATGGTCGTTGGCGATGCCGGGATTGATGGCTTTCTGCCGATTCGCCCCTTCCGGGCGGATTCCGCCCCTGCGGCTTCCCTTCCGCCTTCGACACATTCTTTTGGCGTGCGAGAGGGTCTATGTGGTGGGCAAGCCCGATCGCTGCCTGTACGCCATGCTCGCGAACTGCTCGATAAGGAGCTTTCTGGAAGCGTGCCGCCCTGGCACGCGCGAGCAGCTGCTGCTCGCTGCTCGCGACCTGTCTCTGGTGGAACAGTCTCTGATGCGCAGCGATGAGATGCGCATAGTCCAGCGAAACATTGAGGGACGTTCGGTTGGTCAGCCTGAACGAATGCGAGGGCATGCGCTTTGACAAGGACTCCGCGCGTAGCCATCCAGACGGACGGCTCGGTGGTATCCCCATGCTGCGCAACGAGGACGCTCGCGAGCAACCGTAAAGGGCAGCGTGCGCTTTCGCGGCAAAGCAGCATACGGGAGTATCGCAGCATATGCTGGGTGAGCGCCAAAGGCCGCACCGAGAAAGGACCACCTCAAGATTGCTCCTGTCGACGTCAAGCATCGCGACTGTCTTTGCCCAAAACGGCCCGGGGAAGCCCCTGGGTCGTCCTATTGTTTGGGGCGCACGACGATGCGTCGCTCTCGCGGAGTCAGTCTCTCGTCTCCTTCCCATAAGGGCGCTTATGGGAAGGAGGGCCTCTCCCGCCCGTCACGGAAATCTGAGAAAAATCCCGAAAAACCCGTGACAAACGCAGAAGGGCCGATATAATGCAAAGAGGTTTGTTGGGCCCAGGCCGTCCGTTGCCATGCGCTCCCGAGGAGGGTCGCCGCGACGGGCGGGCGACCCTGGCCCGGCACAGTCGAAACCCTTATAGGAAGGACGAGTAAGTATGACAGCTTGCAAAGACGCCCAGAAGGTATCTGGGAAGAAGGCGGTCAGCGCCACCCTGGCGGGCGTGCTGGCCGTGGGCATGGTGCCTGCC
>CANOHY010000062.1 GCA_947565915.1 uncultured Eggerthellaceae bacterium
TACACGACGCTCTTCCGATCTTCGGTCATAGAGCTTATGTAGTCCACGATGATCTGATTCGGATCATCTGCGAGGTACTCGTCGCGCGTGATGCTATGCGACTTGCTCAACAGGTTGCGCAGATGATGCTCGAAAACAGGAGAGTTCTCGTCGCCCGCCAACAGCTGTTCGAACAGTCGATCGTACATTTTCGAGAACATCTCTTCCACTACGTTCTCGTATTCCGAAACCGTTCCCTCTTTGAAGTAGATGGTCTCGTAGTTCTGGCGCTTTGCAAGGACGATATCGTTGAAGGCTTCCTCGCTCATGGATATATGATCCTTGCCATAGCTGTTGTTCACGATGTCGATGGTCATGTTGTTGATGATGCGCGCGTTGTCCTGTCCGATATACGTTGAGTCGAAGCAGGATAAATCGCTGATCACGCCCACGTCCATGGCATCGGCGCGGTCCTTGCCCAAATAGGCGATCATGTCGCTTACGCGCACCACGCAACCCTCGAGCGTAGAGGGTGCGAGCGTCTTGATGAACGAGGCATCGCTGGTGCAGTGCTCCACAACCCTGTCGAGGTCGTCGAAGCTCTCCATGGTTCCGATTCGAAGGGTCTGTTGGGCGAATTCTCCGTTATGGCAGATTGCCCCATCGAGGGTTTGCAGCGAGATGTTTCGCTGGTATAGCTTGTCCATAACGCGCACCGACTGCACGTTATGGCGAAAATCCCGCCCCGTGCGCTCGTTGTAGCTCTTTGACAGGTAGAGCTCTCCCGCATGGCCGAAGGGCGTATGCCCTAGGTCATGACCAAGCGCGATAGCTTCGGTAAGCTGCGTATTCAGTCCCAGAAGATCGGATATGCCCCGGGCAATGCGGCTTACGAGTTGAACATGCAGCCCACGCCTGCATATGTCATCGTTCTCCACGAACGAGAAAACTTGCGTCTTATCGGCATAATGGTTGTAGGCAGGGATGTTGATGATCTTCTCTATATCGCGAGCAAAAGCCGGGCGGGCAAGCGTGGCCCGGTCGTGGGGCTTGTCCTCGCGCCGCACCACATCGGCATCGTCGAATGCATGCGGGTTCGACCACCCATTGGCTCGATCGGCTCGTATCTGCTCTTCCAGCTCTGGGTCGAGCACGAGATAGGGGATTTGCTCTTCTGTCATGGGCTCTCCTTCATTCTCGAGTATTGTAGCAACAAGGGGCGTCAGCACGAATGAGCCGCTTGCGTACATCATTGACTTGGAGCTTGATGCAGGCTTGTGACCCGCTAAGCTAGCAAGTACTATGCGCTATACTTTCAGGCTGAACTGAATCTAGAAGGGCAGCATAGCGTGAGCTTCATCAGCGATGACGACATCCAGAGGGTGCGCGAGGCCACCGATATCGTGCAGATCATCGGCGAGCGTGCTCCCGTGCGCCAAAAGGGCAGGGATTTCTGGTGCTGCTGCCCCTTCCATAACGAGAAGACGCCCTCCTGCAAGATCGATCCCGCCACGCAGCTGTGGCATTGCTTCGGATGCGGCGAGGGCGGCGACGTGTTCGGCTTCGTCATGAAGTCGGAGGATCTCTCCTTTCCCGAAGCCGTGCGCTATCTTGCCGAGCGTGCTCATGTGGAGATCCAAGAATCCGGTGGGGGAGTGTCGTCTTCCGAGAAGGGTCGCTTACGCGAGATATGCGCCAGTACGTGCGAGTTCTACCATATGCAACTCATGCGCAATCCGTCATCGGGCGCTTCAGAAGCCCGGTCATATCTCGCCTCGCGTGGTTTCGGCGGAGAGGTGCCGAAACGCTGGAAGCTTGGCTTCGCGCCAGGTCGTGGTGCGCTCGTGAATCACTTGAGCAAGCAAGGGTTCAAGTTCGATGAGATGATCAAGGCGAACGTAGCCGTGGAGAGGTCGGGTAGGGTATCCGACCGCTTTTACGACCGTGTCATGTTCCCCATCTTCGATGCCCAAGGCGAATGCATTGCCTTTGGGGGACGCGTGATTGGCGATGGCGAGCCCAAATACCTCAACTCGCAAGAGACGCCTCTTTTCCATAAATCGAATGTTCTCTATGGCCTTAACAAGGCGAAGGCGTCAATGACGGCAACGGGCACAGCCATTGTGGTGGAAGGCTATACCGACGTGATAGCCCTGCATGAAAGCGGTATAGCCAATGCGGTGGCCACTCTGGGCACCGCACTCACCATACAGCATATCCGCCAGCTTTCCCGGCATGCAAGCAAGCGCATCGTATACCTCTTCGATGGCGACGCCGCAGGGCAACGCGCGGCAGATCGTGCGCTCGAGTTCATCGACCAGGACATGACGCCCGAAGCAGGCAAGACGCAAATCGAGCTTTGCGCGGTCACCTTGCCCGATAACCTCGATCCTGCCGAATTCGTGGCACGAGATGGTGCGAAGGCGCTGCAAGGCCTCGTTGCAGAGGCGAAGCCGCTTTTGCTCTACGGCATCGATCGGCGCTTGGCCAAATACGACCTTGCTTCTCCAGAAGGTCGCACTCGAGCCTTTGCCGATGCGCTTTCCATACTTGCGCCTATCAAGAATTCACTGCTGGCGAAGGATTACGCCATTCAGCTAGCAGGCCGCTTGCAAGTTCGAGAAGCAGATGCACTTGCAGCGCTTGCGGAATTGAAGCCGCTTCGCAGGGTTGCTCAGGTCGAGCAGCTAGATGCCACGCAAAACGGGCAATCGCAAGAGAGACGCAAGCTCAACGAATCGCAGAAGAGCCGCATCCGCACCGAGCGAACGCTTCTCGCGCTTTTGGTGCAAGACCCATCGTCGGCCCTCGAGAGCGCCGATGTGCTCGTATCGACAACCTGGCACGATGGCATTGCTGAGCGCATTTCCCGCAAGCTGCTGGATTTGCTCTCCGATGATCCGCAAGCATCTGCTGCATCTCTCGTTTCGGGAATAGCATCAACGATACCCGAAAGCGCGCGCATCCTCACATCCGTCCAGGTTCCCGAAGGAGCAAAGCCACATGATTGGCGCAACTACCTCATAGAAGAGTTGCAGATAGGCGATTTGGAAGAAAGCGTCGTCTCTATGAATGCAACGTTGCGCGCGAAGGATACCAGCGCAGAAGACCAGGAATTGATCTTCCATACGCTGGTTGACGTGCAAAACCAATTGAACGCGAAGCGGGCTAACCACCAACCACCGTGGCTTGCGCCCAACGAGGCTCGATAGAGCACCGAGCAAGCTATACTAAGCTAAGTCGAGAAGATTCGAGGAGAGCATGTTGAAGATCGTCCTATCGCCCGACCCCACGCTGAATCAAATTAGCGAACCCTGCGATATTGCCGATAAGAGCCTGAAACGCTTGTCGAAGCAAATGCTCAAAGCCATGTATGCGAATGATGGCGTGGGCCTTGCGGCACCTCAGGTAGGCATATCCAAGCGGCTCATCGTGGTGGATTGCTCCGAGCAAGACGAAGAGCCCGAACCGCTCGTTCTGGTCAATCCCGTCATCGTTGACAAGCAGGGTGACTTAGTTGTCGGCGAAGAGGGCTGCCTCTCGTGCCCCGGCATCAGCGTTCCCATCGAACGCTATCCTTGGGTGAAGGTTCGCTACCTTGACCTCGATGGCGAGGAGTGGGAAATCGAGGGCGAGGAATTGCTCGGTCGTTGCTTGCAGCACGAGATCGATCACCTCGATGGCAAGACGCTCTTCGAAGCCGCTGCGCCACGAGTTCGGCTGAAAGCCCTAGCCGACTACGATGAAGCCCTGAAAGCCGGTGCAAAGCCGGGCGATACGCAGTTAAGGAGCAAATGATGCGCGTTGTGTTTCTCGGGACGCCCTCATTCGCTGCCATCGTTTTGCAAGAGCTCATCGGCAAGCAGGACATTGTGGGCGTAGTCACGCAACCTGATGCCGTGCGTGGTCGTGGCACGAGCAAGATGCCCTCGGAAGTCAAAGCTTTGGCCGAAGATGCAGGTTTGAAGGTGCTCACGCCAGCCAAGCTTCGCGACGAGCGATTTCTCGCAGAGCTTGCGAGCTTGGAACCTGAGATCTTCTGCATAGCGTCGTACGGGAAGATCATCCCCAACGAGATGCTCGAGATTCCTCCTTTCGGGTCGCTGAACGTGCATGCATCTCTTCTACCGCGTTGGCGAGGGGCAGCACCCATAGAGCGCGCGATTCTCGAGGGCGACAAGAGCGTGGGCGTATCCATCATGCGCGTGGGCGAGCATCTCGACATGGGCGATTACTGCCTGCAGGCTAGCGTTGAGATTGGCGACAAGACTGCTGGCGATCTGAGAAACGAGCTTGCCCATATTGGTGGCAAGCTGCTGCTCGACGCCATAACCGATATTCAGGACGGCACGATCGATTGGACGGCGCAAGCCGAAGAGGAAGCTACCTATGCGCAGAAGATCGATAGAAACGAGCTGTTCTTGCATCCAGCGGACTCGGCTGATTGGCTCGTGCGCAAGGTACGCGCGTCAGCGCGCAACCATCCAGCGAAACTGCGCATCGCCGACAAAGGCGTGATGCTGGAAGATGTGCGAAGAGTCGATGTCCCGAGCGATGCCAACAACCTCCCTAAGCTCAGGGCTGGCGAAGCGCTCTTCTTGGATCGTCGCCTGTATCTCGGTACCGATGATGGGCTTGTGGAGGTCGAGCGTCTGCGTCCCGATGGAAAGGGGAGCATGGATGCTGCTTCATTCATGAGCGGCGTTCAGGGATCGAAGGGTAAGGTACTACGTTGGGGGAGCTATGAGCCAGGACGATAAGAGCCAGGACGAAAAGAGCTTAGGAGGAAAGCTCGAAGCGAGCGAAACGGAAAGCGGCAATGGAGTCGAAAGAGCTAGACGCCCTTGGACCCCGAACCGCGAACGTCAGGTACGCTCGAAGCGCACGCTCGATGCTGAGAAGATGGCCCACCTGAAGAAGAGCGAGAGCACCGTATACAAGGGCGAGCTTGATCCACGCGACTTGCCTCCCAGCAAGGAGCGCAAACCACGCTCCATCTCGCGTTCGGAGGAAAAGGTTCGCAGGAAGGCACGTCGGCTCGCGAAGAACGACCCCGTTGTGGCGGAGATGAACAAGCAAGCTCAATTGAGCGATTTTCGTGGCATCTTCTCACCGTGCCATGCCACACCTGCTCGCTTGGGCGCGCTCTATGCCACGAACCAAGTGCGTCTTCGCAACGCTTACGCACAAGAGGTGATCGAGTCGACTATCGATCGATCGCGCCTTTCTGCAGAAGACCGTGCTTTTGCAACGTTGCTCACGTTGGGCGTCGTGTCAACGCAAGGATCGCTTGACGAGGTGATCAACCGCTGCCTCGACAAGCCCAGTGACCTCAAGAATGACGTGCGCGATGCCATTCGCATCTCTTGCTACGAGATAATCTACCTGCGCAAGGCCCCTCATGCTGCAATCGACCAGGGAGTTGAGCTTGCGCGAGCTGTTTCGCCAAGTGCAGCCGGCCTTGCAACTGCCGTCCTTCATAGAGTGCATAGGCAATCCGAACTTTTCCCCTATGGCGATCCCAAGCAGGACATCGAGGCACTCTCGCTTCTCTATGGTTTTCCCGTTTGGCTTGCCAAGCTGCTCATTACCGATCTGGGAGTTCAAAGCGCAGTTGCCTTCATGAAGGCATCGAACGAACCAGCCCCGCTGTATCTCGCCGTTAATGCCATCAAAGGCGACGACCTCGAAGCCATCGACGCATTCGCTGGATTAGGCGTAATGATAGACCCTGCTTCGGCGGGTGGCGTAGAAGTGCCCGGATGCTTTCGCATATCCGATTCGAAAGCGCTGTTGGATGGGCGCGTGAAGCATCTCTTCGACCAAGGTAAGGCATTCGTTTCCGATGCAGCGGCACAAGCGGTTGCCTATTGCGCCATTGCCGAGGATTTCCCGGAAACCGTGCTTGAAATAGGTTCAGGCCGCGGCACCAAAACACTTTTGCTGCAAAGCGACAGCTATCGCAAGTACGGACAGCAGATGAAGCTCACGCCCCTCGACCTTCACGAGTTCAAGGCGAAGATACTCGAACAGCGCTGCAAGGAGTATGGCGTAGAGACCTGCGATGCGCTGGTCGGCAACGCTACCCGCTTGAACTCTGTAGTGGGTGGACGTCTCTTCGATATGGTCTTCATCGACGCTCCTTGCTCGGGCTTGGGCACATTGCGCCGTCATCATGAGATTCGCTGGAAGATCTCCCAAGAGCAAATCGACGAGCTTGCCGCCACGAACCTTGCCATATTGAAATCGGCCGCCAAGCACGTGAAAGTGGGCGGTTCCATTGTCTATTCCACTTGCACGGTCACCTATATCGAGAACATCGGCACGGTGAAGGCATTCCTCGCAAGCGAAGAAGGGTCATGCTTCAGGTTGGCTCCCATCCAGGGCAAGAGCTGCTTCTCATCTCGGCTCACCTCGGGTTCGCCCGATGCGCATTTCGCCGCAAAATTCATTAGAATCGACTAGTTGCGTCATAGTTGGTGTAATATACGCCTCGTATTTCAAAGTATCGCGAAGGGAAGACGATGCAGTCAGCGCGCATAATGGAATTCCAAAAGGTAGCGGAAGCAGCAGCGATAGCTAGCGCGAAATGGATTGGCTTGGGCGACAAGGTAGCCGCCGATCGCGCAGCAACCGAGGCCATGCGCAGCGCCTTCAACGATATCTCCTTCAGCGGCCGCATCGTAATCGGCGAAGGCGAGCGCGATGAAGCCCCCATGCTGTTCATCGGCGAAGAGCTTGGCCAAGGCGGCGACGAGATAGATATCGCAGTGGACCCGCTTGAAGGCACGAACCTGTGCGCATACGACCGTCCGGCTTCCTGGTGCACCATAGCTGTTGCTCCGCGCGGTGCCCTTCTCTATGCTCCCGACACTTACATGTGGAAGGTAGCAGGTGGGCCTGCCTGCAAGGGGAAGATCAGCATAGAGGCAACACCGACCGAAAACGTGAAGGCTGCAGCCGAGGCGCTTGGCAAGCCCGTGAGCGAGGTAACGGTGTGCATCCTCGAGCGCGACCGTCATGCAGACATAATCCGAGAGCTGCACGAGGTGGGTTGCCGCGTTAAGACCATCGACGATGGCGATGTGTATTGGTGCATAGCGACCGCGCTCCCTGATTCGGGCGTGGATCTGGTCATGGGCGCAGGCGGATCTCCCGAGGCCGTGCTTTCGGCAACGGGTCTGAAGGCTGTTGGTGGCGAATTCAGTGCTCGTCTTGGCTTCGACGCCGACCCGCACGGTGCCGAGAAGCGCGCGCGTGCTGAGAAGATGTCGGACATCGACCTCGATGCGACGCTTTCCATGGACGACCTCGTGCGCAGCGATGATGCGCTCTTCATCGGTTGCGGCGTGACCGACTCCGAGCTCATCAAGGGCGTCCATGAATACCCCGATGGCACCATCACCACCGAAACGCTTGTGCTCAATGCTTACGACAACAGCGTTCGAATTATTAGGACCTGCCTCCGGGGCGAAAAGGGGTCCGTGCGCATCTAGGTAAGGGGATAGTTCTCCATTGTGCACATTCGGGCCCCTTATGGGCCCGTTTTTTATTGGTATCGCTCTTCGAGGAAGGAAGGGAAGATGGAAGAGCCGAACGTAAGAGAGATCGCAGGACGCATCCAAGCGCTTCGCGAGGACTGCGGGTTCTCGATCGAGGAGATGGCCGAGGCAACAGGTCGCAGCATCGAGAACTATGCGGCACAGGAATCGGGTGATGAGGACCTCTCGTTCAAGATCGGAAGAGCGTCGTGTAGGGAAAGAGTGTA
>CANOHY010000063.1 GCA_947565915.1 uncultured Eggerthellaceae bacterium
GCCGCCCTCTCAAGGCGGAGGTCGCCGGTTCGAATCCGGTCGGAGCTACCAGAGAAACACGAGGTCAGGGTATGAAAAACCTGGCCTCTTTTTTATTTCGGGACGGATTGGGCGCACATGCCCGTCCCATTTCGTGCTTGCCGGAACCGATTCGGCCTACGCCCAGGGGGAGTCCTCGCCGAAGAGCAGTAAGCGCTCCTTGCCTGGCAGGTTCGCACGCGCCTGCTCGCGCAGGTTGTTCATGCCGCTCAAGAATTGCCGGTACAGCACCAACACCAGGTAGCGTCCCTTTTCGGTGAGGGTGAGCTCGCTATCGTCATCCGTTTCGAATGCGCCGTTCAAGCGCATGAACGCCATCTCAAGCGGAAGCGCTTGATCGATCTTCTGCTCGAATTCCTCTTCGAATGCGCGCTTGTCCAGGCGCAGCCGATAGAGATTCAGCAGAAACGAGTAGCGCATCAGGTCTCGGCGGTTCAGCATGCTTTTGCCCATGATGGACATGCGTCCTTCGCCGATATGGCGGTTGTAGTCGGAAATGCTGAAGTCGTTCACGTAGAGTGCCCCACCGAGGTGCGTGATCGAGCCGCTCCCAATCGAGGGGTAGTCAATGTACGATGTTTGGTACTCGTCGATGTCCACCGACTCGTCATGTGCTCCGCCTGCAGCCAGGCGCGTGAATGTCCAAATGGTCTCGCGCTCGAAGAAGGGCTTTTCGCCCCCTGCAAGCACGCCATCGACAATCCTGTAAAGGTCGAATTCGCGTTTCCAGTCCATGCTGCCGAGTTCCTTGCGCATTTTCTCCGTGGTGGCGTGCGATACGTAAAGCGGCGAGAAGGTGGTTTGCCGCGCGCCGCATTCCACGATGCGCTCCAGGTCGGTGAAGAGCATCTCCTCGGTCTGGGTGGGAAAGTTGAAGATCATGTCAACGTTAAGTGAATCGAAGTATGGAATCGCCTGGGCAATGCGCTCCATGGCTTGCTGCCCGCTGCCGTACTTCTCGAAGCGGTCCATCGTCTTCAGCAGCTCGTCATCGAAGCTCTGCACTCCCACCGACATTCGCTGCACGCGTCCCTTAAGTTTGTCGAGCCACGGTTGTTCGAGATGGTTCGGGTTGGTCTCGGCGCCCACTTCAGCTATGTTCCAGAGGTCCCGTGCTTGGTCGAGCGTTTCGCAAAGCTCGTCGATGTTGATGGTGGGAGTTCCGCCGCCTACGTAAATGCTCTCGATGTCGTAGCCCTGATCGGCAAGCATGCGCATTTCGCGGCGCATGCTCTCGAAGTAGGGCTTGGCGATGTTCTCGCGGTAGGGGTAGCGGTTGAAGCTGCAGTACGGGCAAAGCCTCTCGCAAAAAGGAACATGCATGTACAGCATGTAGCGACGTCCTGGTTCAGGGTCGGGAAAACGCACCTCGGCAGTGGGCTTTAGGCTAAGCGTCGATTTCGTTATTCCCTTCACCAAATAGGTGAGCATGCGTTCCGAGATCAAGGATTCCCCCTTGGTTCAGCTTGCCTTGTCGTCTCGGCGCGGCATCAATCGCTTGCATCTCGCAGGCAGGTTGGTTGCGCTGGTTGGCATAGCTTGTTAGTCGTTGCATCAACCAACTATAGCATTGCGAGCTTGCGAGAGCGCCTAAGTGCCGCCCTCAAAGCAGCGCTTCTTATGGCCTAACGCAGCGTTTCCGGATTCACGCAGGCATCCGGCGTTTTGCCGAGCACCACGTCTATGGCGTTGTTCGTGCAACGCGTGCGCAGTTCCTTGACGGATTCTTCCGACCAGTAGGCAGCGTGCGAGGTGAGCACCGTGTGCGGCGCGCTCATGATGGGCGCATTCAAGGGCACGGGTTCTTCTTCGAACACATCGATGCCAGCGCCCCAAAGCTTGCCTTTGCAAAGGGCATCTGCCACGGCATCAAGGTCCACAACACCACCTCGCGAGGTGTTGATTACGATGCAATCGGGGTTGAGTAGCTTGATGTTGCTTGCGTTTAGCAGATGCTGCGTCTCAGGAACGAGTGCAACGTGGAAGCTCACCACATCGCTCATTCGTAGCAGTTCCTCGAAGGAAACGAAAGGAACGCCGCCCTCGCTTGTCGTCCCAGGTTCGCCCTTGCGATCCCAGGCGATCACTTCAAAACCCAAGCCTCGTGCCTTGCGAGCCACAGCGCTTCCGATGTCGCCTAGCCCAACGACGCCGAATGTGCGCCCCTTTACCTGGCCAAGCGGCCGATGTCGCTTGAAGTCCCAGATGCCGCGGCGCATGTCGGCATCTATCTCGTTGGTACGTCTGATGCAATCGAGCGTCAGCGCGATTGCATGGTCCGACACCACTTCGGTGCCGTAACCAGGAACATTGCATACGGCGGTGCCATTTTGTGTGGCGGCCTCCACGTCGATGTTATCCACGCCGGTGCCCGTCTTGCTTACCACTTTGAGATGGGGAAGCGCCTCGAATACCTCAGCGGTGTATTGCCCGTAAGAAGTGATGGCCCCGTCGGCGTTTCGCAGGCGCTCGATGATGCTCTCGGGGGAGCGGTCGTTCGCATCGTTGTGGGAAGTGAACTCGATGCCAGCGGCTTCCACCAGCTTCCTTTCGAAGTCGGTAGATCCGAAATCAGTGTCGGTTGCCACGATGCTTGGCATGTTGTCTCCTTTTTCAATCAATGAACGCGCTCTTGCAGATTAAATCATTCGAGTAAGAGGAGAAACCATGTGGTGCGCAGGCAGGCGTCGGGCTCTCGGTTTCTCCTTGATGCCTCAAGTGGCATTTTGCTACACTCGGATGCGTTTTTTCTTGAGGAAAGGATACGGGTTTCGTATGGTTGCGAATCGATTCGCCATGGCAAGATGTGTGGTTGCGGTTGTAATCGCGCTCGCCGCCATCGGATTGGCGCATGCGACAGCATGGGCAGGTGTGCCGCAAAGCGAGGCAAGCTTCAATCCTGCGCGCTTCGATGTTGCAGCCGTGGATCTTACCAATGACCAAATCGAAGCTTTAGTGCAGAAGGGCATCGAGGAAGCGGCGGCAGCTGAGACAGATGAGGCAGATGAAGCTGCAAGCGCATCGCTTGACGCGCCTGCCACGGGATTTTCCACGCAAGCAGTCCATGCCACCACCTACCAGGCCATCATGAAGGAGGGTTTGAAGTATCTCGGCTATCCCTATATCTGGGGTGGCCGCAGCCCTCAGCAGGGTGGTTTCGATTGCGCTGGCTTGGTCGAATACGTCATGAACAAGGCATGCGATGCCAATATAGACGTCGTCTATACCGACGCCGCCACACTCTACAGCAAGCATTGCAATCCGGTGAGCAAGAAGAAGGCGAAGCCGGGCGACATCATCTTCTGGAAGGGCACCGATGATGCAAAGGGCCTCTACGAGATAACTCATGCGGGCATCTATTGCGGCAGCAACTTGGCGCTTATGAGCGGCAGCAAGGTGGAGTTCTTCGACATCAACCGCATGCCGAACATCTACGGGCAGCCTGCGGAGTACGTTTTCGCAACGCTCAAGAAGAAGGACATCGGAACCGCCGATACCGGTGTGGCCGTCGAGCGCCTCTACAACCCCTACACTACCGAGCATTTCTACACCACTAGCCAGAAGGAGCGCAACAAGCTGATGGGCCTGGGATGGCGCTACGAGGGCGTCGGTTGGGTGGCGCCCACCAAGGGCGAGGATGTCTATCGGCTCTACAACCCCTACAGCGGCGATCATCACTACACCACCAGCGCAGCTGAGCGCGATGACCTTGTGAAGCTTGGCTGGAAGGACGAGAAGGTGGCCTGGAAGACGGTCCCTGCAGCGCAAGATAGCAAGAAGAAGATGTATCGACTGTTCAATCCCTATGTGAAGGTGGGCACGCATCATTACACCGAGAGCAAGAAGGAATACGACAAGCTGGTGAAGAAGGGTTGGAAGGGCGAAGACGTGTGCTGGTATTCGGTCGAGGCAGCCTAAGGTGCGCGTCTGCATGCGCAAAGCGGCCGTTTCACCGCCCCATGGGCTTGCAGCGAAGCGGTTTCGCTATACTTCGACTTGTCAGGATCTGTAGCGCTGCGAAGCGATTGCAAGCCGTTGGCGAACGGCATGGCCGACATGGGAACAAGCAGTCCGCGAATGTGGCGCCTTCGATGAAAGCGAGATGGCATGGAAGGATTTCAGGCAGCGTTGCAGGAAGCGGAGCTTATCGGCGATAAGCCCCAAGTGTTCAAAAACCTCAAACCCGCGCAGTTGGTGGAATACGCCTTGTCCCGCAACGAGGGCACGCTGAGCGATACGGGCGCGCTGGTGATAACCACTGGCAAGTACACAGGTCGCTCGCCCAAGGACAAGTTCCTGGTGGACGTGCCGGCCATCCACGACACCATCGCATGGGGCGATACGAACCGTCCTATCGACCGCGAGCATTTCGTTGCGCTTCGCGACAAGGTGATTGAGTACTTAGACGGACGTGATACCTTTGAGCTGCGCGCATTTGCAGGCGCCGAGCCAGCTTATGCGCAGAAGTTCCGCATCGTCAACGAGTCGGCAGCCCAGGCGCTCTTCATCACGCAGCTGCTCGTGCGTCCCACCGACGAGCAGTTGGCGAACTTCGGCGAAGAGGACTTCACCATTTGGGTTGCTCCGGGCTATGAGGCCGATCCCGCAATCGATGGCACCAATTCGGAAGCTGCCATCATCATCGATTACGATGCGCGCGAGGCCATCATCTGCGGCACGGGATATGCGGGCGAGATCAAGAAATCCGTCTTTAGCATCATGAATTACCTCATGACCGACATGGGCGTGCTGCCCATGCACTGCTCGGCAAACATGGATCCTGAAACCCACGAGACGGCACTCTTCTTCGGATTGTCGGGTACGGGCAAGACCACGCTTTCGGCCGACCCGAGTCGCTTGATTATCGGCGATGACGAGCATGGCTGGCATGATGGGGGCGTCTTCAACTTCGAAGGTGGGTGCTATGCGAAGTGCATCGACCTCGAGCGCGAGAAGGAACCCGAGATTTACGATGCAATCCGCTTTGGTGCGCTGGTAGAGAACGTGATCATGGACCCCGACACGCGCGAGCTCGACTTCTTCGACTCCACGCTCACCGAGAATACGCGCGTGGGTTATCCCATCTATCACATCGCCAATGCCGTCGAGCCCAGCGTGGGCAAGATTCCCTCGGTGGTGATGTTCCTTACCGCAGATGCATTCGGTGTGCTGCCGCCCATCTCGCGCTTGAGCCCTGAAGCTGCCATGTACCATTTCATCACGGGATTCACCTCGAAGGTTGCAGGCACCGAGCGCGGTATCACCGAGCCCGTCCCCACGTTCTCCATGTTGTTCGGCGAGCCGTTTATGCCGCGACCGGCTAGCGTGTATGCCGAGATGCTCGGCAATCGCGTGACCTCATCGGGTACGCGCGTGTATCTCGTGAACACGGGTTGGGCTGGCGGAAGCGCAGCCGATGGCGCCAATCGCATGAAGCTTGCTTACACGCGCGCTATGGTGACGGCAGCGCTCAATGGCAGCATCGAAGATACCGACTTCGAATTCGACCCCATCTTCAAGGTGGATGTGCCAGCTTCCGTTGAAGGCGTGCCCGATGTGGTGCTGCATCCGCGCGAGTACTGGAAAGAGTGCGGACGCACCGAGCAAGAATACGAGGACGCCTGCGTGAAGCTGGCTGCGCTGTTCGAGAAGAACTTCGCGGAGAAGCATGGCGAGGTTGCTCCCGAGATCGCAGCTGCCGGTCCTGCCGCCCCGAAGGAATAAGCACTGTAGTTTGATTTAATGCGCCGCTGTCAGTCCTTCTCAAAACCACGGCTACCCTATTCACTCAAAGCATTCACCGGATGCTTTGAGTGAAGGCGGTCGCCTCCTTCGCGCATTGGAAGCGATAATCGACTTTGCCGATTATCGACATTTGTGCGAAGAGGGTTTCTCGAAGGATTGATAGCGGCGCTGTTTTATCCAATGTCTGGCCTTGGGGAGGTATCCACAAAGCGAGTTCGCGAGCGTAACGAGTGTGTTTGAGCGACTGGATGCCTCCCCGAGGCCCACATCCCTCTCCAAGGTCGTGCATGTTACGCCTGGGCGTTTTAATCTAGTCAGTTAAACGAGTTTTAATGAAGGCGAGGAGCTGGTCGTGGTCGTTAGCGACTTGCTCGTCTATCACTGCATCGAGTGCGCAATCCAAAAGCTTGCCTACGAGAGGTCCCTGCTCGACGCCAAGTCCAATCACATCGCGCCCTGAGATCGCAAGTTGCTTCAAGCTGAATGCGGCATCTTGCTCGAGAAGCTCGTGATAAATGGCGGTTACCTGCTCGATTTCATGCAGGCGCTCTTCGCCTGCGGGCGAGTGTGCTCTGGTATCGGCCTGCTTCAAATCAAGAAGCGCCTCGAACAGCTCGGTATCGCCGTCGAGCTTGGCAAGGGCGCGTCGCACACTGCGGGGCGTAGCCATGATGGGCATATCGTGCATCTTCACCAACAAAAGAACGCGTTCGATGAATGCGGGCGACATCTTCAACCGCTGCATGATCTGGCGTCCAAGCACGACGCTGATCTTTGAGTGTCCGTAGAAATGCCCACGATCGCCTTCCATGAAGAAGGCACCGGGCTTGCCTATATCGTGCAGAAGTGCTGCCCAACGATTAAGCCGTTGCGGCTTTGCATAGGAAACGGTGTAAGCGATGTGCTCCCACACATCATATATATGATAGGGCGTATGCTGATTGAATCCCTTGCAGGCCACAAGTTCAGGCATGATGCTGCCGATGACGTCGATTGCCACGAGCAATGCCTGGCACGCGAAGTCGCCCTTAAGCAAGCGGTCCATCTCGGCGGTGATGCGCTCTGACGACACGTTTCGCAAGCACATCTTGCAAGCGCACATGGCTTGCAACGTTGCATCTTCGATGCGAAAGCCTAGTTCGGCCGACAAGCGCAAGCCGCGCAAGATGCGCAGCCCATCTTCCTTGAAGCGCTCATCGGGGTTACCTACCGCGCGAATGAGGCCAGTTTGAAGGTCTTCCATGCCGCCATGACAATCAAGCAGCTCGCGGGCGGGATGGTATGCCAGCGCATTGATGGTGAAATCGCGTCGAGCCAAGTCCTCTTCGATGGTGCGGGCGGGCTCTACGACATCGGGATGCCGTCCATCACCGTAGCTACCCTCGTGGCGAAACATGGTTATTTCGAGCGGTATGTCATTCTTTACCGCCGTGATGGTTCCATGCTTCTCGCCCGTGCGATGAATGGTGAAACCTGCAGTTTTCAAGATGCGCTCGGCTTCTTCCCAGGGCGCGCTGCTTGCTATGTCGAAGTCGTGCAGCGGACGCTCGAGCAGCGCATCGCGCACGCATCCCCCTACGAGCCACGCTTCGTAGCCGCACTCCTGCAAGGCATCGATGGCATCGAGCGCTTCAGGTGCAGCATCTATATATATGTTCTCGTGGCTTGTTTTCATGGAAAGCATTCTACACATTTGCTCGAGCCTACGGATTGTATGCGCACGGCCGAATAATCAACATGTGGCGAAAGGTGGAACATGGCCAAGATAGCATTCACGTAACATCCATATTTTTGGTGTTGACTTGGTCTGTAAAAAAAGAGTATTATCTTCAATCGCCGCTTCGCACGGATGCGGCACGCAGGTGGCCTGGAAAATGGCCGCCGACCTGCTCGAAGAGGGCAGGCGGACCTTGAAAACCGGATACTGGACG
>CANOHY010000064.1 GCA_947565915.1 uncultured Eggerthellaceae bacterium
GCTGCGAAATCACCTTATTCATTTCAAGGGACGTATCCCAACGAGATATGGAGAGGAAGCATCATGAGCAAGTTCTTGGATTCCGTTATCGAGCGGGCGAAGAACCAGAAGAAGACGATCGTGCTTGCCGAAGGAGATGACCCGCGCACGCTCGAAGCTGCCGAAAAGGTCTTGACCAACGGCATAGCCGACCTCATCATCTTGGGCGATGCGGAGACGATCGCAGCTTCAGGGAGGAATCTCGAAGGCGCGCGCATCATCGACCCGCAATCCTTCGAGGATCGTGAGACTTTGGCAGAGCAGCTCGCAGAGATCCGCAAGGCCAAGGGCATGACCTACGAGCAAGCATATGAGCTGTTGGGAGATGTGCTCTACCTTGGCGTGATGCTCGTGAAGACCGGAGCCGCAGATGGCATGGTGGCTGGCGCATGCCATGCAACGGGAGACGTGCTTCGTCCAAGCTTGCAGATCATCAAGACCGAACCTGGGGCGAAGCTCGCAAGCTCGTTCTTCGTCATGGTGGTGCCCGATTGCCAGTTCGGCCAAGACGGGACCTTCGTGTTCTCAGACTGTGGCCTCGAAGTTCAACCCGATGCCGAGAAGCTTGCGAACATCGCCGTGAGCGCCGCCCATTCGTTCGAATCGCTTGTTGGGGGCAAGCCCATCGTTGCGCTGCTCTCCCACTCTTCCTATGGGTCTGCCAAAAACGACGATGCCAGCAAGGTGGTCGAAGCTGCTGCGATCGCGCACGACCTCGCACCCGACATCCTCATCGATGGCGAGCTTCAGCTCGATGCGGCCATCGTGCCTGAGGTGGGAACATCGAAGGCTCCGGATTCACCTGTTGCAGGAAAGGCGAACACTCTCATCTTCCCCGACCTGGATGCAGGGAACATTGGATACAAGCTGGTGCAGCGCCTTGCGAAAGCCGAGGCCTATGGCCCCATCACGCAGGGTTTGGCCGCACCGGTCAACGACCTTTCCCGCGGCTGCAATGCCGATGACATCTACGGCGTGATCGCCATCACTGCCGTTCAGGCGCAAGGCCGCTAGGAAGCTTCTTCGAAGCAGCATCCCAGATTGCAGAGAACGAGGGGCATCGCGCGCAAGCGATGCCCCTCGTGCATTCCATCAAAGGCAATCGGCGCTAGGAAACGAGTGCAGCGGTATCGCGCGCGATGGCAATCTCCTCATTGGTAGGAATCACCATGATGCTTACCTTGGAATCGGGGGTCGATATCACCCGCTCCCCTGAACCGTCTTCGTTGGCAGCCTGGTCGAGCACGATGCCAAGCTTCTCGAGGCCCGAAAGCGCCATGCTGCGCACCAGAGCGCTGTTCTCGCCAATGCCGCCGGCCAATACGATGCAATCTACGCCACCCATCAGCGCAAGGTATTGCCCGATGTGCTTCTTGATGCTTCGCGCGAACATCTCAAGTGCCAATTTCGCACGCTCGTCACCTTGGGACGCCAGCCCTTCTACCGTGCGAAGGTCGTTGCTCGCGCCCGAAACGCCCAGCAAGCCCGACTGCTTGTTCATGATGTCGTCCATCTGCTGGGGCGTGAAGCCCTCCTTGTCCATCAGGTACGTAACTATGGCGGGGTCGACTGCGCCGCAGCGCGTGCCCATCATCAGCCCATCGAGCGGCGTGAGCCCCATGGAGGTATCTGCCACCTTGCCATGGTCGATGGCCGTGATAGAGCAGCCGTTTCCCAGATGGCAGGTAATCAGCTGAAGCTCATCGAGGCTCTTGCCTAACTTCTCGGCCGCAAGTTGGGAAATGTAACGATGCGAGGTGCCATGGGCGCCGTAGCGCTTGATGGCATGCTTCTCGCAAAGCTCCAAGGGAAGCGGATAGTTGCGCGCCGCCTCGGGCAAGCTGGCAAAGAACGCAGAATCGAACACCGTAACCATGGGCGTATCGGGCATATGGCTCATGCATCCGCGAATGCCCTGAATAGCAGCCTTGTTATGCAAGGGCGATAGCTGCGCGAGCTCATCGATCTTCACTATGACCTCTTCGTCTACGATTACCGAACGATCGAAGTAGCTACCTCCCTGCACCACGCGATGCCCCACTGCATCGATCTGCTCGAGTGAGTCGATTGCTTTGCCCTCGCCTTCCGTGAGCGCATTCAGCACGAGGCCCACAGCGAAATCGTGATCGGGAATGGGAAGATTCTCTACCGTCTCCTTGCCCATGGTGGAATGCTTGAAGATGCCATCGTCGGTGCCCACGCGCTCGCAAAGACCCTTGGCGATGACCTCGCCTGCACCCACATCGATCAATTGGTACTTGAGAGAAGACGAACCTGCATTGATCACCAAAACGTTCATACTGACCCTTTCGTCGAAAGCGGCTATGACGTCGAGCATCTAAGCATGCGATGTGTTTGAGGTCTCCACGGCCATTCTAGCGCGTTGGACACGCAGCAAGCACGCGAATCGTACTATTCTCGCTTCGGGCCCGAGAGGCATGGCTCCTTTTTCAAATCTGGTGATGGAGGTCAGGAAAGCGTGGAGTCGCGCACCTCGTCTTCCTTCTCGCCCGACAGCTCTCCCATCAATTGCGTGACCTTCTGCTCGGCACCCTCAAGCCGCTGTTGCAAAGCTGCAAGCAGGCCCACGCCACGCTCGTAGAGCTTCAAGCTTTCCTCTAGCTCAAGCGTGTTTCCCTCAAGCTGCGCCACAATGCCATCCAGCTCTGCCATCGCTTCGCGAAAGCTGAGCTCTTCGATGGGCTTCAAAGCCTCGTCCATGTGCCCTCCCTAGAACACTTCGGCCGGTTCGATGCTTTGGGCAGCCCGAACCTCGCAATCGATCACACCGTCAGAGACCGCCACGTGCAAGTCTTCCCCTACGCGCACCTGCGCAATGTGCGATACCACATCTCCGTCACCAGTTCGCGCTATGGAATATCCACGTGCAAGCACGCCCAAAGGCGATAGGTCGCTCAAGCGCGCTGCACCTTGGCACATCGCATAGCGATAGCGATTCAACATAACCCCTCCAACTGCGCGCAGGCGCGCCCTAAAACCCGCAAGCGCCTGTTTTCTCAGCTCAAGCTGGCGGGGCAATGCAGCTTGCAAGCGCATGGATGCCTCATCGATCCATTGCGCTTCCATCTGGAAGAGCGCCATGGGGTCTTGGAAGATTGCCTTGTCGGCAATACGAGCGAGATGGTCGCGCGTGCGCTCCAGACGTCTCGAGAAGATGTGCGAGAGTTGCTGCGCAGCTGCGCACAGGGAGGCGTCGAGCGACTCCGATGATGGGCTCACTGCCTCGGCAGCAGCCGTTGGCGTAGAAGCGCGCATGTCCGACACCATATCTGCGATAGAGGTGTCAACCTCATGCCCGATGCCCGTAACCACAGGCACGCTGCACGCTGCTATCGCGCGAGCTAGCTGCTCGTCGTTGAAGGGCATCATGTCCTCGAACGAACCGCCTCCGCGCACCACTAGGATAACCTCAGCACCAGCAGCCTCAACGCTACGAAGGCCTGCCACGATGCCCTCTGCAGCATGAGCACCTTCAACGGGCACGCCAGCAAGCAGCACCTCTGCCACGGGGAAGCGCCTACGAAGGGTGCGCAGCACATCGTGCACGGCCGCACTGCGCGGCGAGGTCACAAGCCCGATGCGCTCAGGGAAGGCAGGAATGGCACGCTTGCGCGCTTGGTCGGTGAGCCCTTCGGCTTGCAGCCTCTTCGCAAGATTCGCAACGCGCATGCGCAGCTCGCCCTCGCCCGATAGCGCAAGGGAGAACACTTCGAAATTCATGCGTCCTTTAGGGGCATAGATCGTGAAGCGACCTGTCAAGCGCACAAGTTGCCCAACTGCAAGGTCGATTCCCGATGCGACGTAGCGGTTGTTCCACATCATGCACGAAAGGCTTGCTGCTTCATCCTTAACTGTGAAATAAGCAGCTTTGTAGCCTGGGCGAATGGAAACTTCCGACACTTCGCCGATCATGGTCACAACCATCGATTCCAAGCTCTTCTTGGCAAGGCCCACAGCCGCAGAAACGCTCAGCGCCTGGTCTTGATCGTTTTCCCCAGATGAATCAATCGGTTGTGCCATGATCAGTCGTCACGCGCGTTCACCAGATAGAGAAGCTGGAGGATCGATGCCAGCGCAGCAGCCACATAGGTCAGCGCGCAGGCGCGCAAGACCGAGAACGATGCCGTGACCTCACCTTGTGGCACGCCAAGCGTTTTGATGTAATCCATGGCCCTATGCGAGGCGTTGAATTCGACGGGAAGGGTGACCAATTGGAATAGCACCACGATCGCATACAGGATGATGGCGATGTTCACGAGCGAGAGCAGATTCATGATGATGCCCAGGATGAGGATGAAGACCCAAGCATTCGAGGCAATGTTCACCACGGGAACCACTGCACCGCGAATCTTCATAGGCGTATAGTCGGTTGCATATTGGCAAGCGTGGCCCGCTTCATGACAAGCAGTGGCGATAGCTGTGACGGATGAGCGCTCGAAGACGCTCGGCGAAAGCGAAATGGAATTGCTGCGCGGATCGAAATGATCGTTTCCTTCGGCACCGCGCTTGATGCTCACCCCATAGACCCCATGGAAGCGCAGCATGTTCTCGGCTGCTTGCGCTCCAGTGATGTTGGTCGAAGAGCGAACTCCCGAGTACTTCTTGAGCTTATGGTTTACATAGCCAGACGCTGCTAAGCCAATAACCAGGGTGACTATGATGAGCATCCAATAGCTCATGGCTCTTTCCTTTCACGAGACCAAGCCAATTATATGACCAAGTTCTCTTGCGGCTCGGATGTCTCGGCACAACCTACCGCCAATCCACAACATCATTACGAAACCGTCATGTGGGGCGTTCGCCTCTCCTTGTCGGGCAAAGAGAAACGCCCAGGCTAAGATGCGCTCGGGTGGTTCAAGGCGTTTCCACTAGGGGTTTGCCAGCCTCGATGCGAAGCCTCGTTCTGCCCTCGAGCAAATCCCGCAGGTCGTTTCCTATGAGCTCCCGACGCCAGCCCTTCATCACATTGGCATCCTTGTAATGGCCACGAGCGATCTCCGTAAGATCGCTATGGCTCGCAAGCGTGGGCACTGCGATATCGTTTTGCTGAGCGCACATGTGCACGAGCGCCATCAACATGTCCACCTGCACATCCACGTTCGCCTCGTTGCGATTTGCGTTGACTATCTCTGGCCATGCGCTAGGCGGCGAGTCGAGAGCCGAGCACACCAGCTCTACGATCTGACGAGCATCGCGCGTGCTTACGCGCTCGCGCACGCCCCTCACCATGAACAGATCATCGATGGTGCGCGGCTCGCGCTTGCAAGCCTCAACGATCTGCTCATCGGTGAGCACCCATTTTCGTGGGATATTTCGCGTGCGTGCTGCTATCTCACGCCAAGCGGCAAGCTCGCGAGCAACAGCCATCTGCCTTTGATTCAGCTGCGTCACATGCTTCAGCCGCCTGAAGCGCTCGCGTTCGTCCTCTTGGTAGGTCTCCACCAGCGTGAGAGGTTCCAGCTCTGCATCAAGCCAGCTCAAACGCCCTTTTTCTTCAAGCTCGCTCGTCATTGCCTCATACATCTGCGGCAGATAGATCACATCTTCGCGAGCATAGGACAGCTGAGATTCGCTCAAAGGGCGCGCTGACCAGTCGGTGAACGAGTCCATCTTCTTCAGGCGCACTCCGCATACAGAATGCACCAGCGCGCCATAGCCCACTTGCTGCAAGCGCCCTAGCAGAGCTGCCGCCACCTGAGTGTCGAAGAGCGGCTGGGGAATGCACCCTATCTCGTAGAAGATGATCTCGATATCCTGGCGACCAGAATGGAACACCTTCATGATGCCCTCGTCGAGCAGCAATGGCTTGAGCACCGTGAGGTCTTCAACGGCGAAGGGATCCACCACAACATCTTCGTCATCGGTTGCCATTTGCAACAGGCACAGCTTCGGATAATAGGTCTTCTCCCGAAGGAATTCCGTATCGATTGCAAGAACATGCGATGAGCGCGAGCGTTCCACGAATGCCTCAAGCTCGCTCTGCGAGGCTATGTACATATGAAAACTCCAGTAGGTTATCTTGTCTAATGAACTATCATCTTATAACAAAGTTCGGCACTGCGAGCCAAGGACACCCATGCGCCTTCTCATCGTCAACAATCTTTCGTCGGGCTTCCAAGACGGCATGATCTACGACTTCTTGCGCCTGATAGCTGCAGATGGCGATGAAGTGGTCATGCGCTGCACCGATGGCGCAACGCCCGCCGAATCGCTCGTCGACGATGCAGCAAGCTTCGACGCCGTAGTGGTGGCAGGTGGCGACGGAACCATAACCTCTGTCGCAACGCGCCTTGCATTCAGCGGCGTGCCCATCTTGCCCTTCCCTGCTGGCACAGGAAATCTGCTCGCATCGAACCTCGCTTCGCCGCTCGAGCCTCATTCGCTTGCGCGCATGGTGCGCGATGGCTATTGCCTCGACTTCGACTTGGGCATGCTCAAGGTAGCTGGCGAAGAACATGGCTTTTGCATCATGGCTGGTTGCGGTTACGATGCTGCTATCATGCAGGGTGCTCAACCTGCCAAGCGCACGCTGGGGCCCATCGCCTACTTCCAATCCGCTTTCGCTAACGTCAAGGTTCCTGTTGCGAAGATGCGCCTGGCTATCGATGGGAAGACGCTCAAGACCAAGGGCTTGGGCATCGTCATCGTGAACTTCCCGCGCATTCAGTTCGATATCCCGCTCACGCATGGGACGAGCGCTCGAGATGGACTGTTTCAGATATGCGTGCTGAAGGCCGACAACGCTCTTCAGCTTCTGCCCCCGTTTCTCGATAGCATTCGCGACCGAGAAGGCAACCATCCCTATCGCGGCGATACTTTCGAGGTATATACAGGCAAGTCGGTGGAGCTCATGTCCGACCCTCCCTTGCCCGTCCAATACGATGGCGAAAGCCCCGAGCTGACCTCTCCCCTCTCGGCTTACGTATTGGAGCGCGCCGCGCGATTCATCGTGACCGAGGAAACGTACCAGCGCCTCAACTCCCTCTAGCAAACGCTGCTAGAGAGCATCGCTCTTCTTCTCAGCTGCATTGCCTGCAGGCTGATCGGATTCGCTGCAGTCGCAAGTTTCAGAACCTTGCGCACGGGCGTCCTTGCTCTTGAGGAACGTCTCAAGGTTGTTGCGATACCTGATCTGAATGAATTCCATGATCACCGAGAACAGCATGGCGAAATACACCATGAGCTTCTCGAGCGACATCTCCAGCAACGTGATGCCCGTGTGAATGCCCAGCGCATCGAGCACCAGCAGAAGCCCGATCATCGCAATGAAGGTCAGTGCGAGAATCTTCATCTCTGCGTTCTTGTTGATGAACTCCGAGATGGGATCGATGAACAGATCGGAAGAGCGTCGTGTAGGGAAAGAGTGTAGATCTCGGTGGT
>CANOHY010000065.1 GCA_947565915.1 uncultured Eggerthellaceae bacterium
CGAGATCGTGATGTGACTGGAGTTCAGACGTGTGCTCTTCCGATCTTGGCTGCGCGTAAGATTGTAGTTCCAGATGCAGCCAAAGATGATGCCGCCGAAGAAGAGGTTTAGAAACGAGATCGCCTTGCTCGAAGTGAGACGCGGCTTCTCTGTGAAGTAGGAGCGATAGAAGACGGCAGCATAAACGATGCCAAGAGCGGCATACACTATGAAGGCAATCATCGTCACTATGAGGCCTGTGGTCAGAGCACCAAGCATAGACTCGATTCCCGAGGCGAAGCTTGGCAATAGTATTAGAAATGCGATTGCGGCTATTGCCCACGCCGTCATAGCATTTGCCACCACACCGAGGATGGAGAATGCAACCGAAGTCTTCCAAAATCTCAAAACTGGATAACCACGAAGCGGCGAGTAATCGAAACTTGGTCTGGGAGGCAGCGGTATGGGCGCACTAGCCGAAGCGCCGGGAATGCTCTCGACTGAAGGAGCGATTGTGGCATCGTTTGTGGCCAAAGCCGCACTGTCAACGTTATTTGTGGTCATGGTAGCTGTTGGTACGCTGCTTGCAATCGGCGGTTGAGCAGGTGAGCTGCTTGCAGTCGGAATGACGGGCGGTGCGCTGGTCGCCATCAGTGCAGCGTTGGGCATGTTTTCTTGCGCCCTCTGTTTGGCATCCTTTCTGCTGGCAAAGATCACGACAAGCAAGATGACAATGAAGATGACCAAAGGGATAAAGAAGAATATCGAAAGCTCGAAAAGACCCAACCCATAGAACTTCATGCTTGATCGCCTCCTTCGGTGGAGCATTGATGGATTGTAGCAGAGGCATGCCTGATGAGGCTAGAGGCGAACGTCTCTGGTTGCTCTTGCGTACTGTTATCCATTTTACGGGTCGAGCCGCGAGCTACACAATGCCCTCGCGCAATCATCAGCTTGGGTGCGTCGCGTCTTCCCAAGCAGCCATTTGCTGCGTCCTGTAGGGGACCGTTGGTTGCGGCCTCTGGTTCGTTCGTTAGGGTGTGGCGAGCGCAGCTGCCGCATTTCCGCCGGATTCAGCAGTTTGTACGCGCATGCGCCCGATTATCATGCCAATGCAGAAGATGGCCAGCGCATAGAGCAGCAGCACCCCAATATTTCCCATGATGGGTGCGACTTGCTGAATGCCACCGTTTCCGATATGTGCGGCCTGCGTGAGCGCGTCGGTGTACCAGAATCCTGGCAGGAAATGCGCCACCGTCTGCACGCCCTTGCCCGCGATATCAAGTGGTATCCACGCGCCGCCCAAGAAGGAGACTACCAAGCCGCATATGTTGCCGATTGCGTTCGCCGCCATGGAGCCAAGTCCAAGCTGACCGATGAGGAATGCGATTGCTAGGCAAATAAGCGAGAAGCAGAAAGTAGTAAGCGACATCAGTGCGATGCCCAGCGGGCCGATGGCGGTGAACGAGTCGAAGAACACCACCGCACCCAGCGCGAGTATCCACAACCATACTACAGCGGTCACCACCAGGCAGGCGAGCGCTGTTTGCAGACCGATGGAAGTGCTGCTTACCGGCGATACGAGGTTTCTTCTGAGGATGTCGGTGCGGTTGAGAGTGGCGAGCAGCCCACCGAGGCACGACACGATGGCGGCGAAGAACACGTAGATGTCGAATTTCAGATAGAACGCGAAGCGGTCAGCCTCGGTAACGGCGTCTTTCGTGCTGGCAATGGTAGCCTGCGCCTCCTCTGCTGCAGCAGCACGAGCTGCCTGTGATGCTTGGTCGAGGGCATCGGGGCCGAGAAGGGAGACGTATGCCTTGAGCGCTGTGACGTAATTGGCGAGCTCTGCGTCGACGAGCGCCCCCTCTGCCGACGAGTAGCTATAGATGCTTTCCATGCGCGGCAAATCGCGCCCTTCTGCTGCGGCCCGGGCGAAGCTCTCGCCGAATCCCTCAGGGATCACCAGGAGGTACGAGGCTTTCCCCTTCGCAACTGCATCTTGAAGGCCGATAGTCGAATCCTCCACACCTACCAGTTCGTTCCCCTCGCCAAGGAAGGCTTCTATGCCTTCCGATAGCTCGCTGCCATCGCGGTCTATCACGGCAACCTTGGCCGATTCGCGCTGGTAGGCACCATCATCTGACGAGACCGATACCGATCCATATGCCATGGCTATTCCCATGAAGCTCAGGCAAACTGCGTATACCAGAAGGAGGGTTGGGTTCCTGAAGATGATGGATAGGCCGCACTTAAAGACTTGCATAGCGTTGCCTCCTGAGCGATAAGGCCGAGAGCGCGAAGAGCGCGAGAGCCATAGCTAGCAAAACGCCGAGATGCATGAGCAGGGGAGCGAAGGAGTCGTAGTACATGAGCGAGTAGAATGCCTCGGATATCTGCTTTGCGGGGTTCAACAAGGAAGCGATTGGCATGGTGGCATCCACCGTGTCGGCGAGCTGCATCGTCGGCTGCCCATAGAGTCCGGCGAACAGCGCGCAGAAGCAAACGAATGCGGTGAGAATGCCGGACTTCGCACTGGAGGGAAGCTTGGGAAGCGAGCCCAGGAAAGCGCCGAGCGACGTGGCCATGAGCGACGATACGGCTGCTGCAATCAGACAAGGGATGTCGCGTCCTGCGAAATCGATGCCAGCTACGAATCGCATGTAGGCATAGGTTATGGCCAAGCAGGCAAACGAGACGGCCCAGCTGGCCAGCAAGCTTCCGGTAAGCGCGCGCACATGGGAAAGAGCGCTTACCTCGCGCCGTGCGCCAAGTGGCCCTAGGTTGGGCAGCAGCCGCAGAGTCGTTTCCACGCCCGATTGTGCTCCGAACAAAGCAGCCATGCCCAACAGCGCGAAGAAGTAGCGCACGGATTCTTTTGGAGCATTCTGCGTGACTGAAATACGGTCGGTCAGGTCGTCTATCTGGAAGAGGCTCTCCACGAATGCGGGGTCGGTGAACAAGGTCGGATTCCTCTGGAGCATGTCATTCGCTAGCGCACTTTGCGAAACGAACGTATCCATGGCCATGGTGAGCAGGGCGGCGTTGGCCGCGCTCATGCCCGAATCAGACGAGATGCTTCGCACGTGCACCTCGGGCAAGCCCTCTGCGTTGGTGGTAACGTAGCCCATGATGGGGCTCTCGTTTCCATTGCTCGCGCGCATGAGCTCCTCGGCTTCATCGGCACTCTTTGCCAGGGTGGTTTTGAAGATTACCTGGTTGTCATCGCCTGCAGCCTGCTCTTTCGACGAATCGGCTTCGCTCGTAGCTCCCATGAAAGCCTTGAATGCGGGTGCTGCTTGATAGTTCTCGTCATCGACAACCACCACGCGAATGGGTTCGAGTTGGCCCATCTCGTCAAGCCCGGCGAACATGAACATGAAACAGGTTGATAGCACGATGGGGAAGACGAGCGCCCAAATGACGATTCCCTTATCGCGGATGAGCGAGAGCGCAACGTATCTGAAGGTGTTGAGCATGCGTACTCCTCGCTAATCGCGCAGCTCGCGCCCGGTAAGCTCCAGGAACACATCGTTGAGCGTGGGTGGCTCTGCCCAGATGCGCCCAGGCACCACGTTGCATTTGGCAAGCACTTCAAGCACATCTGCCACGTTGTGGTCACCATTGGTGCAATGCACGGTGAGTTGATGGTCGTCGATCGTAGCGCTCAGCGTATGGGGAAGCGATTCGATGCGTTCGATGAGACGTGCGTTCTCGCCGGTTATGTCTATGATGATCTTCTCGCCAGCTGCCACTTTGGCTTTGAGCTCTTCGTTAGTGCCCAGGCCTAAGGTCTTGCCGCGATCCATGATCATGATGCGGTCGCAGATGCTCTCCACCTCTTCCATGTAGTGGCTCGTGTACACCACGGTGGTGCCTGAGGCATTCATCTGCTTTATGCCATCCAAGATAGATGCGCGCGACTGCGGATCCACTGCCACAGTGGGCTCGTCGAAGAAGGCGAGCGCGGGCTTATGTGCGATGCCGCAAGCGATGTTGAGCCTGCGCACAAGGCCGCCCGACAGCTTGCGGGGCCGTGCTTTCACATGGTCTTCCAAGCCTACGAATTCAATTGCCTCGTCCACGAGCTTCTTTCGCGTGCGCGCATCCTTCACATACAGCCCGCAGAAGTAGTCTATGTTCTCGCGTACGCTCAGTTCTTCGAATACGGCAATGTTCTGCGGAACCACGCCGATGCGACGCTTGATGTCATAGCTTGTTGCGGTCATAGGTTGACCGAACAGTTCGATGGTGCCCTTGTCGTAGGTGAGTAGCTGCAGGATGCAGTTGATGGCTGTGGTCTTCCCAGAGCCATTGGGGCCCAGCAAGCCGAAGATCTCGCCTTCGCGTATTTGCAGGTTGAAATGGTCAAGTGCTATGTAGTTGCCATAGCGCTTGACGAGGTTCGAGACGTTGACGACGTCCATCCATCCTCCCAACGGTTCTTCCAATTGCTGGCACCATTATGCCGATTTGCCGCATGCGTCAGAAGTGACAAATGTCATCATTTTGGATAATGCCAGGTGAGGAGCCATATTTGCTTTTCCCTTCGAGGCAAACCCTCGAAGGCATTGCCTCTCCTGCAACGCCTAGTTCTATAATCTTGGCTATGGATTGGCTTGTCGACGAGATCATCTTGCTGGCGCTGTGCCTGCCGCTTGCATTGGCGGAGCCGCTGAGCGCGAATGCCGTGGTAGGCGTGCTTGCCGCTATAGTAGTGACGAGCGTTGCAGAACTGGCTTCTTCGAAATGGGCTCGTTTGAGCGCGCTTTCGGCTTACCTAGTCGGAGCCGTTTTCTTCTCGTCACTTGCTGTGATGCTACCTATGGTTGCCTATCAGTGCGTGCGCCAGCCTTATCCGGCATTTCGCGCCGCCTGGTTGGTTGCGGTTTTTGGCAGTTACTTGGTTCTTGGCGTTTCGCCTGCTTTGCCATCGCTGCTGCTGTGCACCGTGGCCACCGTTCTTTCCGTGCGTACGGCACGCAATGCCGCCGAGAGGCGCGTGCTGCGCCTTGCTCGCGATGGCGTGCGCGAGCAACTCCTCGATGCGAAATGCATTTCCGACAACTCTCAAGACCTTGCGGCTTGTGCAGATGACGAGTGCGAATTGTGCGATGCGGTTGAGGAAGCTGCTGGCAGATTGGGAATGCAAGCTGCTTTGAGTTTGCAAGACGCATCGAGCACGGCACCCGTCAGCGCATCGTCGCTTATCAATTGCCTGACCGAGCGCGAGCAGGCAATTGCGGGGCTAGTGGCTGAGGGCCTCGATAACAAGGAGATAGCTGCCGAGTTGTACTTAGGCGAAGGCACAGTGCGCAACCATATCAGCTCGATACTGCAAAAGTGTCATTTGAAGAATCGAACGCAGGTGGCCATCATGTATTTGCGCGAAACGCTCTGATGCTTGCCTTAGGAAGTGAGCTGCTCAAGCTTCTCGCGAGCTGCGTCGAGGGAAGCTAGAGCAGTGCGCTTGTCGCTCACGGCCTTGTCGTAGGCTGCTTGGGCGCCAGCGAGATCCTGGGCGGCCTTTTGGGCCGCCGCAGCCTCCTTGTCCGCAGTTGCCTTCTTGGCATTCACGTCCTTCATGGCTGCGTTGTAACGGGCCGTTGCGGTTTCCTGAGCCTCCTGCGCCTCTGCTAGCTCCTTGTTGGCTGCGGTTAGGGATGCGAGGGCTGCGTCGCGCTCTTCTTCGGCTTTCTGGATGGCTTGGTTGCGGTCGGCATTGTTGAGCTTGTTGTCTACCCATTGCCGGAAGCGCTCTTCCCACTGATCTACCGTGAATTTATCGTCGTAGGCATAGGAGCGATAGGTTTGTCCCATTGCGGGGGTCACGATGCTGCCATTGGTGTTGCAGGCGGCACCTACTACTGTATAGCTCTTGTCGATGACATTCAGATAGTGGCCAACGGCGTGGTAGAAGTCAGGGGCGCTCTTGCTCAGTTTGGAAGCGCTCATGGTCTGCCAGCCGTCGGGAAGGGGAGTGCCGTTGTATGCATTGGTTTCGACAGCCTGATCCCATATGCGCTTCTCGGAAGCGTACCATCCGTCCACGGGCTTGTTCCAACCCCAAGCAAGGTTCTCTGCGCCGCAACCGGTTGAATGCGCGATGTTGTTGGCAGACCAGTTGGTCGATACAGTTTCACGTGCCATCAGCTCGTCGGATACCATGAGCTCGTTTAAGCCGAGAGAAGCGCGTACCTTATTAAGGTCGCGTATGGTGTCGAGAGCGCGGAGCACGTTGCGATAATCGGTACAATCACCGGCAATCCCCGAATGGGTAGCCTCATTGATCTCCGTAAGAACTTCACCCTGGTAGCTGCGCGTGAATTGGCGCAGAGCATAATCGGAGTTCATGTCCACGAAGAAGTCCTTAAGCGACGGGATTATTGTCCCTTCTTTGATATCTGCGAGCGTCTGCTCGGCAGCATTCAGCGAGTATTGTGCAGCGATAGCCTTTGTGTTGGCGCGGGTTACTTGCGCGGTTGCGACATCTTGCGCATCCTTGAGCGGCTCAGCCGCTTTGGCTGCCTCTTCGTAGGCGACCTGAGCACTCGAGGAAACTCGAGCAGCTTCATCGGCTCGCGTTTGGGCAGCAGATAGAGTACGCCTGGCACCTTCGACATCGATGGCGTCGTAGGCAGCTTTGGCGGCATCATAGGCTTCCCGAGCGCTGGCAATAGGGTCGATTGGTTTCTGGCTATCGGGAGTACTCGGCTGGTTGGTAGCGCCATGGCTGCCATTGGAGTCTGCGTTAATCGCGTAGCTATAACCGTACCAGCCAACATCCTCGTTCTTCCATCCGGCGGCCAAGCATTGATCGCGCTCGACTTTGCTGGATGGGTAATGGTGGAAGAAGGACGTCGCGTAGGGATTGAAGAGGCGATAGATGGGTTGGTTGCCACCAGAGCGGAAGGCTAGCCCTCGCCTGTCCAGCCAACGGCGTTGCAGTCATCATATTCCTTCTTGCTTGTAGTGTAATGATGGTCGCCCGACCATTGGTTGTACAGCCGATAGACCGGGTTGCCTTGAAGCGGTGCATGCCATGCTATGCCCTCACCGTTCCAACCCTTCTTGACCAGCTTGTCATATTCGGATTTCCCTGTGGTGTAGAGGTGCTCGTTGCTCCAACGATTATAGAGGCGATACA
>CANOHY010000066.1 GCA_947565915.1 uncultured Eggerthellaceae bacterium
ATTGATTAAGGAGGCGGCATTCCACATCCACCCTGACGTTATCTTCTTCCAGGATGACTGGGGATCGAAGCAGAATCTCTTCCTGCCACCCGATGTTTGGCGAGAGATCATCATGCCCTTGCAGAAGGAGATAGCTGCCACCATCCACGAATGCGGGATGATATACGTGCATCATGCCGATTGCATCTGCGAGCCCATCGTCGAGGATATGGCAGAGGTTGGCATCGATATATGGCAGGGTGTGATCCCGCAGAACGACATCTTGTCGATCCAAAAGCGACTCGATGGGAAGATGGCTCTCATCGGAGGAGTGGACGGTCCTGCAATCGATGGCCCCGAAACCACCGACGAGGAGATCATGGCCGAGGTGCATCGCTGCATCGATACCTATTGCCCAGCCGGTCGATTCTTCCCGGGCGCACCAGCGCATCTGCTGCGCGAGGCGAACGAGAAGCTGGTTGAGGCTGACCTTCGCGTGTACGGAGGGCAGTGGGCGCGCGAGCATCCGGTTTCGTAAATGGAAGGGCTCTGAGAGGGTTTTCAAGAGTCAGTTGAGTCAGTAGGGTCGGGCCCATTCCCAAAGCGGGAATGGGCCCGATTTCTTGCTGGATGGATGGTGTGGGCAAACGGATGATAGCGCTTCGTTGAACCAAGGGCAGAAGGGTCCTCGCATATAACCGAGCCAGCGCGGGGAGGACTGAGGGTGGGAACATGCGCCGCTGGCCCATAAAGGCTAGGGAGTCGAGCAGAAAAGAAGAGAGCCCGCAGCTGCGGGCTCTCTTCTTTCGATGTCTCCGGGTGAAGGAGAGGTTCGATCGCTTGCCTAGCGGGGGCAGAAAGCCGTGACCTTCGGGCCATGCTCGGCCATCTTCTTGCCCAGGTCCTCGGTTGCAACGAGTTCCATGCATTGCGCAAGGCAATGATGGACGCAAGCGGGCTTCTTGCCTTCTGAGACACGCTCGGCGCAGAGGTCGCAAAGGTCCGAGGGAACGGGCACGTAGTCCCAAAGCCACTTGCCCTGCATCTTCACCGGGCCAAGCTCCTGGACCTTGATTCCCCATTCGTCGAGGGGGATGTCATGCTCGTTGCGACAAGACACCTCGCAAACATGGCAACCTGTGCAGTACTTGTAGTCGATCAACAATGCAAAGTCGCTCATCTGTGGCCTCCTATTCGCTTTCCACGTAGCTGGCGGGGTCAGTTCCGATGGCGCCTTCGGGGGTGTCGGGATCCATGGTTCCGAACGCATCCAGGCCGCTTACCTTGTATATCTTGCAAGCAACGTTCTTGAATGGCGCGCCAAATCCGATGCGCCCGATAGCCTGATGCGGGATGAGGCTGTTGATGTTGGACTTCCAAACACCATTGAGGTTCGGCATCTCCGCTTCCTGCTCTGGGTACCACCAGCCATGCTGCGCATGAATCGTTCGGGGGTCGACGATAGGCGTGACCTTCGCCTTCTCGATTGCCTTTCCAAGGGGATTCTCGATGCACACCCAGTCGCCATCTTGAATGCCGTACTTCTCGGCAGTCTCGGGATTGATCTCGACGAGCGGGTCGGGCATGATGGCGCGAAGAGAGGGAACCTGACGGTGCTCGGAATGGAACGACGTGGTTTCGCGACCGCCAGTGATCAGCACCAGCGGATACTCCTCCTTGAGGTCTTCGCGACCAGGAGTATAGGGGGTCATCTTGTTCTCTTCGAAGTAGGGAAGAGCATCTTCGCCCCAGTCCTCATAGAGGCTCGAGCAAAGTTCGACGAGGCCGGTGGGAGTGTTGAATCCCGGCTCGCCATCGGGACGCAGCAGGCCCTTCTCGTACTTCCTGTACTCGAACGGCATTTGGATCCAGCCATCGTTCTGCAGGTCTTCGAAGGTCATGTCCACGCCGCCGTTGTGCAGCTGCTCGGTGAAGAAGTCTGCGACGTTGTCCCAGGGCCATGCCGAGGGGTTGAGGCGCTTGCCCACCATGAAGTCGATCTCCAGGTCGGACTTGCAATCGCCAACCTCGCACACCTTGTTCATGGCCATGACCATATGAGTGTTGCGCCCGAAGTGCGGAAGCACCATGCCATCGTGCTCGGCGAAGGTGGTCACGGGCAGGAACAGGTCGCAAAGGCCCATGGCCGTTGGGGTCATGAACACGTCTTGGCAAACGTTGAACTCCATCTTCTGAAGGGCCTTGAACCAACGCTTGCCCTGCGCATTGGTGGTGTTGGCGATGCCATTGGTGGCATAGAACCAAGCCATCTTCAGCGGATAGGGCTTGTCGGTCTCGAGGGTGTTCAGGATGCAGTCGGGGTGAGCGATAACATGGGCCGCCTGGAATCCGCGATAGTGCTCGAGGTCGGTGATCTGCTTCTCCATCATTCCTGGCGGGAGTTGCTGGGCGCACTCGTAGCGCCACTTGCCCATGAAGGATGCGGGGACAGCCAGGGTAACGCCACCCGGAACATCCAGGTCGCCCAAGATGGCTGCCAGGATAAGCACGGTATGGCCTGCCTGGACGCCATTGGCGTTGGTATCGATGGCCAAGCCCCACATGAACGACGACGGATGGTTGGTGGCGATTGCCGTCGTGGCGGCGATGATCGTTCCTTGGGGAACCCAGGTGATCTCTTCGACTCGCTCGAGCGGGTACTGCGCGGCGCGCTCTTTCAGCTCGTCGAAGCCGTAGCACCAATTCTCGACGAAATCGTGGTCGTAGAGGTCGTTTTCGATGATGTAGTTGATCATGCCAAGGCCGAGCGCGGCATCGGTGCCCGGACGAAGCTGCAGGTGATACTCGGCATGCGCAGCCATCCAGGTAACGCGAGGATCAACGACGATGTACTTCGATCCCAGCTTCATGAGGTCGATTAAGGTGTGACCGAAGAAGCCGTCCGGGTTAGAGAACAGGGGATCCTTGCCCCACAGCACGATGTACTTCGGAACCTCGTATTGCGGGTTGTCGAAGCGATCGGGGAAGTATGCTGCGTAGTCGAGCTCGGGATAGCCGGCGCCCAAGATGAAGTCGGCAACAGAGCAACGAGGACCGTAACACGAGTCGCCCGACATGGGGAAGCAGGAATTCGGCGTTCCAAGCGCAGCATAAGCCAGAGGCGTCTTGTAAAGGGTTGCCTCGCGGCCCGTGCCCTGGAATGCGACGATTGCCTCGGCACCCCAGTTCTCCTTGATCCAGTTCACCTTCTCTTCGATGATGTCCAAGGCCTCATCCCAAGAGATGGCTTCCCACTTGTCCTTGCCTCGGTCTTCTTTGGCGCGCTTAAGTGGGGTTAAGACGCGCTTGTCGTTGTACATGTACTCCGGAAGCGTGAGGCAGCGAACGCAAAGACGGCCTTGCGTGATCGGATGGTCGGGGTCTCCTTCAACGCCAACGACCTTGCCATCCTTGACCGTCAGGTACATGCCACACCCTACGGGGTGGTCTCCTGGGGGCGACCACGCACATGTTCTGCATTTGATGACGCCGTCACCGCAGTCAACGAATCTTTCTGACATAGACCTCTCCTCTCAACTCTCTAATCGGACCCTTTTCTATACAGACACCCCTGCGTGCAAGGGTGATGCTGCCTATGCAAGGTATGAGAACCAAGCCCCTTCGCAAGGGGCCTTTGGAACGCGAGTGCTAGGAATGAGTCTTGGAAGACCCGGGATTCGCTTGGGCTCATGCGAATCCCGGACGATGCTAGTTGGCTATTCCGCCGGAGCTTTGGGTGCGCTCGGAGCGCTTGGTGCTGCGGGGGCGCTTGGTGCTGCGGGGGCGCTTGGTGCCGAGGGGGCACTTGGCGCGTTCGGAGCAGGAGCTCCCGATGCAGGAGCGGCTTCTTCTATGCCGTCAGTTGACTCCTTGCAGAATGGGCACTTGGATGGCAGCGCTCCACCGATGCGATTGATCTTCTTTCCGCAGTTGGGGCAGATTACTGGGGGAAGCTCAGCTTCTGCAGGTCTAAAGCACATGTTGTCCCTCCCTTTTGATCGCGTGAACGAATACCTACCAAATGGTATTAGTTTCATAAGACTTGATGAACATCAAGTCTTACGAATAGTTCAGGCAGGCAAAGAGAAGGAGGAAGAATGGATTATCGTGAATTCCTAGATACGGTAGACCGCAAGGCCTATCACGAGGGCGAATGGAGGTGGCAGGAAGGCGAATACACCGTCACTCGCACCAATCACTGGTCTCCTCCCGGATGCCACAATGGCTGCGGCGTTCTGCTCTATGTCGACCAGGAGGGCAAGCTCGCGAAGATCGAAGGCGACCCTCTGGCACCCTTCAGCGGCGGCAAGCTCTGCATGCGCTGCTTGGATATGGTCGAGGCGGTCAATCATCCCGACCGCTTGAAGTACCCGCTTCGTCGCGCAGGCGAGCGCGGCGAGAACAAGTGGGAGCGCATCTCGTGGGACGAGGCGTATGACGAGATCGTAGAGAAGGTCAATTGGATCAAGGAGAACTACGGTTCCCATACCATCATCTTCGACCACGGCACCGGAAGGAACATCGGTTGGCAGCTTCCGCTCTTTGCCTCCACTGCTCTTGAAACTCCGAATGTCTGCAATTTCGGCTTCACAGGTTTTGCTTGCTATCTGCCGCGCATGATCGGCGCATCCGCCAAGATGGGCGAGATGACCATCATCGACGTGTCTGAAACCCATGAGCTTCGCTATGCCGCCGATACGTTCCGTCGTCCAGACGTGATTATGGTTTGGGGCAACGAGCCCTTGAAGGCGAACGCCGATGGCTTCTTGGGTCACTGGATCGTCGAGTGCATGCAGATGGGCTCGAAGATCATCTCCATCGATCCGCGCCTCACGTGGCTTGGCGCGAAGGCAGAATACTTCCTGCAGGTGCGTCCTGGCACCGATGCCGCTCTGGGCATCGCCATGCTGAACACCATCATCAACGAGGACTTGGTCGACCACGAGTTCATCGACAACTGGTGCTATGGCTACGAGCAGCTCGTTGAATCCGTTCAGGGGAAGGATGCCGACTGGGCTGCCGAGATCTGCGATGTGCCAGCAGAGGATATCCGCGGCGCTGCTCGCCTCTATGCGAATGCCGAGAGCGCAGCTATCCAGTGGGGCCTCGCATTCGAGCAGCAGCTGTCTGCTCTTGGCGTCACCGCTGCAGCTTGCGACCTGATGGGCGTTACCGGAAACATCGACAATCCGGGCGGCAACCTGCTCATCAAGTGCGCATTCGACATCGAGAAGCGCTATGGCCTCGGTGACTTCAAGATCCCTCGCGAAGAGTATGCGGGCAAGATGACCCTGTCGGCTGGCATCGAGTCTTCCGACATCGTGGCTTGCGCTGCAACCGACCCGCTGCTGCATGCGGTGGAGACGGGCGAGCCCTTCCAACCCCAGATGCTCTGGATCGAATCGGCTAATCCGCTGGCCTGCTCGGGCATGGATGCTCCGCGCATGTACGAGGCAATGAACAAGATCCCGTTCATCGTTGTTGCCGACCCCTTCATGACCCCGACAGCGGTAGCTCATGCGGATATCGTGCTTCCCGTCGCCATGAGCTGCGAGCGCAACGCGGTTCGCACCTGGTGGACTCCGGCGCGCTCCATTTCCAAGTGCACTAGCTACTACGAGGCGAAGTCCGACGAGCAGATCATCCTCGACCTGGGCAAGCGCTTGAAGCCCGAGAACTGGCCGTGGAAGGACGACAAGGAGCTCTCCACCTGGTACCTGACCGATCAGTACGCTGAAGGCGGCACGCGCTACGAGGGCGACTTCGAGGAGCTCCAGGCACGCGGCGGCTACAAGTACGATCCGTGGGATGCCGAGTACTACAAGTACAAGAAGGGCATGTGCCGTCCCGATGGCCAGCCTGGCTTCGACACGGCAACGGGTCGCTTCGAGTTCTGGTCTTGGGGCTACAACCACTGGGGCGTCGATCCCATGCCTTATCACATCGAGCCCAAGGACTCCCCGGTTTCCACTCCCGAGCTTTTCGAGGAGTATCCCTTCATCGCCACTTCAGGCGGTCGCTCCTACGAGTTCTTCCATTCGGAGCATCGTCAGCTCGAGACCATGCGCGAGTTCCATCCTTATCCGCTGGTTACCATCAATCCCGAGGCGGCTGCCGAATACGGCATCCAGGATGGCGATTGGGTGTGGATCGAGTCTCCCCACGGCCGCTGCCGTCAGAAGGCATTCCTGTTCCCGGGCATCAAGAAGAACACCATCCACATGGAGCATGCCTGGTGGTATCCGGAGGAAGAGCCTGCAGAGCCTAGCTTGTTCGGCGTGTTCGATTCGAACATCAACAACATGACCTTGAACTTCGAAACTGGCCAGGGTGGCATCGGTTCGGGCATCAAGAGCTTCCTCGCGAAGATCTACAAGTACGAGCCGGGCGATCAGATGCCCAGCGAGAAGGTTACCCGCGAGGGCGGTTGGGGCGATTACATCGTTGGCGTCATGGCTGGCGACAAGGCTTCTGCCGAGAAATCCGCCGAGGGCAACGCGAAGCTCATGGAGCAGCTCGAGAACGCCAAGCGCGTTCAGGCGATGAAGGTCGAAGATGCCGACATGCAAGGTCGCAATGCTTTGATCTATGCGAAAGAGCATGGCGAGGCCAAGGATTCTGAAGAATAGCCAATCCCTAGAACAAGAAGGAGGTGGACTCGTGACGAAAGCAATTCTTATCAACTATGACTATTGCACGGGTTGTCACTCATGCGAGGTGGCGTGCAAGAAGGAACTTGGTCTCCCTAAAGGGGAGTTCGGCATAAAGGTCGAGGAAGTCGGGCCGTTCAAATTCACTGAAGGCAAGAAGGCGGACACGATCGGCAAGTGGGAATGGACGTACATGCCGGTCATCACGCAGGCTTGCGACATGTGCTCGGACCGAACCTCGATTGGCAAGATGCCCATGTGCGTGCAGCATTGCCAAGCATGGTGCATGTATTACGGAGAAGCCGAGGAGCTTGTCAAGAAGATGGATGGCAAGACGCGCTGGTCTCTCATAACCGTTCAAGAGTAAGACTCGCAGGTCGTGGGCTGCCCATTCGGGCCGCCCGCGACCGAGATACTTAGGGGGATAGTCTATGAGTATGACCGATGAGGTGTGCGCGCATGTTGTTGCAGCAGACTATGCGATGC
>CANOHY010000067.1 GCA_947565915.1 uncultured Eggerthellaceae bacterium
CGACCACCGAGATCTACACTCTTTCCCTACACGACGCTCTTCCGATCTTGTTCTACAAATGCTGTTTCTACGACGTATGCGAGATGGGCATGCATGCGCTCATCGAGCTGCAACGCGAAAACGATGCCGAGGTGGCTGCTGTCGGAGGTGCGCAGAAGATAACCTACGACTTTTTCGTCTCCACCACGCCAGCTGAGAGCCTCGAAGATGTCAAGCAGCTCTTCGAGGAGATAGGCCCGTGGCCCATGGAGGTCAATTTCCTCGTGGATGAAGGCTCTACGTTCGACGAGCACTTCAACGACGCGTTCCGGCAACTCTTCGAGATGGGCTACGAGTCCATCGTGTCCATCGGGGGCGATGTGCCCACCATGCCCAAAGCTCATCTGAAGCAGGGCTTCCAATGGCTCGAGTACTTCCAGGGCATAGGCAAGCCCGGCTTCGTGGTGGCGCCATGCCAGGAATGCGGCACGTCGCTCGTGGGCTACAGCTTCAATACGCCTATCGATCACGACGGGATCTACTACAACATGGACGGCCGTCCGGCGCTCGATGGATACATGGAGAAGCTGCAGGGCAAGGACATCCCCTGTGCCTACTTCGAGCCCGTGGCCGACATCGACGAGGTGACTGACTTGGCTCATGCCATCTCGTGCATGAAGGCCATTCGCGAAGCCGCGCCCTACCAAGGGCTCTTCGTGCCGCATCGCACGTTGAATTGGGTGGAGAGCATGGGCATCGTGATATCCACGCCGCCCAACGATAACCACGATCCGCGCGACTACCTCGACGGCGAAAGCGCCGAAGGGGATGCATCGGGCGAAGAAGTTGGCAGCCTTGCGGGCAGCATGGACGAAGCGCCCGAGCTGACCATCGAGGAGATGCAACGCATCGCCAAGGGCATGACGGCAATACAAGATGAGCGACGCAAGACCAATAGCTACGAGCGCTCGAAGTACAACTAGGTTGAAGGAAAGACAATCCATGGCAGAGCCAAACGCAACCGAGCGCACGTTCCTGCACGCTACCACCTCACTTTGCCCGCAATGCCTGCGCGAGCTGAAGACCGATGTCTACGCCGATGGCAAGGGCGTGGTATGGATGGAGCGCACCTGCCCCGACCACGGCACCATCACTACGCGTAGATGGAACGACGCGAATCACTATCAATGGATTTGCGACCATGGGTTTCCCAAGGTGGCGCCACCTTTCACCAATTGCCAAGCCGGTGCGCCCTGCCCCTTCTCGTGCGGAACGTGCACGCGGCACGAACGCAGGGGCACGCTGCTGGAGATAGAGGTCACGCGCAACTGCAACCTGCACTGCCCGGTGTGCTTTATGAGCGCCACCGATGGTGAGCACGATCCAACGCTTGACCAGATTGGCGCCATGTACGACACCATCGCCGCCGCTGTGGGCACTAATGGTGCCGTACAGCTGACCGGCGGCGAGCCCACCACGCGAGCTGATTTACCCGATATCGTGGCTATGGGGCGCTCCAAGGGATTCTGGGGCATCGAGTTGAACACGAACGGCTTGGTAATAGCAGCGCGGCCTGGATATCTGGAATCGCTCGTGGCTGCTGGGCTCACAGGCGTGTACCTTTCTTTCGACGGCGTGACCGGCGATGTGTACGAGGCTACGTGCGGTCGCGACATCTTGGATGTGAAATTGCGTGCAATCGAGCGCTGCCGGGAATGCGGCATCCAAGTGGTTCTCTCGGTTGCGGTCATCCAAGACGTGAACGACGACCAACTGGGCGATATCCTGCGATTCGCGCTGGAGAACTCCGATGTGGTGGCGGGCATTGCACTGCAACCGGCATTCACCTCGGGTCGTTTCGATGTGAGCCATTTCGAGTCCATGAGCTCGGGGGATGTGATCTTCGCATTGGCAGACCAATCAGAGGGACTCATCGACCGCTACGACATCTGGCCTTTGGGCACATCGCATCCGCTCTGCGATACGGGAGTGTTTTTGCTGCACGACGAGCAGCGGGCCACGCACGAGAGCGGGTTCGTGCCAGCGACCAAGCTGATGACCATGGACGAGTACCAAGCGGCATTCAATCCCGACTCGCCACAAGGCTCGGTGTTCGCCGATATATTGGCAGCAAAGGGCATCCCCACGCACGATGGACTGTCTATCATCGTGATGAACTACATGGACGCGGTGACCATGGACACGCAGCGCCTGCGCGAATGCTCCATGATGGTGACGGTGCCAAGCGGCATGTCGGTGCCATTCTGCTCGTATCATCTGACCGACGCGAACGGCTGTCGCGTGTATCCGATGTGGCTGCGTGAAGAGCTGCGCGACGGCACCGCGCCCTCTAAGCTCATCGAGCGCTACACGTTCGGCAAGTATGCGCATAGTGAGAATCAGGAGGCATGAGAAGTGGCGCATGACGTTTCCTATTCCATATCCATTAATCGCGATGCTTGCACCAAGTGCGGCCTATGCGTGAAGTTTTGCCCTACTGAGGTATATGAGTTCGAAGATGGCCCGCAGGTGATGCATCCTGAGTGGTGCTGGGGCTGCGAGACGTGCTCGGGCAACTGCCCGGTAGATGCCATTGCGATTGAGGTGAACCCCGATGCGCTGGCTTCTGAAGATGACCGTCCTCGTGCCAAGCTCATCGACAGCGAGACGGCAGCGCTCTACAAGGAGTGGTCAGACACATTGCGTGAGGTGTTGCAGCTTCGCTGGCATCCAGTGGGCGTGCGCCTCATCCGCGCGGGCGAGCCATACCCCGAGGGCGTGCAGATTCCCAAGGAGCGCATGCGCTATTGCCAGTCGATGATGGCTGCGCGCAGGGGAGTGTCGCTGCTGATGCCGGCCAATCGCCATTCATGCCCCGATGGCACATCCATCCTCGGCCTCACCGAAGTGCCACCCAAGCTGGCATCGGGCGAGATCTACATCTTGTTCCATAAGCTGGACACGCAGGAGGCAGCTAGCCGCATGGTGAACGAGAGGCCCATGCTGGAGCCGTATTCCATGGATGCAACTTGCGTGTTTCCACTGGATGATGCCAAGGCCACGGTGGATGTGGTCAGCGTGATGGGCAACCCCGAGCAGATGATGTGGCTTTCCATGGCCACCTCGTATTACACCGGGCATCGACACGACTTCCATGCAAGCGGCTATAACTCTCATTGCGTGGAGGTAACGCTGCTGCCCATGCGCGACAAGCAGATCAACATCTCGTTCGGGTGCTATGGCGGCCGTGCGAGCTCCGATGTGGGCGATGACATGATGATGATGGGCATACCGGTGGAGCTCATGCCCGATGTGGTGCGCGGTGTGCACGAGCTTTCCAAGCGCGTGATCCCACAGGAGCGCGACAAGATCTATCTTCCGCCGCTCAGGGGCTAGCATGGGAGCGCTTTTCAGCTTGCGCGATGCGCAGCCAGGCGATATGGAGCATCTCGATTACTTCGCGTCCCTTGAGGGCATGGACGCTTTGCCAGGGTGTGAACGCATACGCGTGGCCGTGAACGAGCAAGGCGAGCCCGTGGGTTTCTGCCGCCTCGATGCAGACGAGAACGGCGTGGCCTACGTGAACCCCATAGTGGTGTTCGATACGTGGCGTGGCTATGGCGTGGGGCGTGCGCTCATCGAGGATGCATGGTCGCGCGAAGGCGAGCTGCGCTTGGTGGCAAGGGGGCAGAGCGTGGGCTTCTACGAGAAGCTCGGCTTCAAGCCGCTATCTTGGGACGAGGTCGACCTCAAGGCAGCTTCGGAGGATTGCGACAACTGCCCTGTGCGCGAAGAGTGCGGTCCGCTTCCCATGCGCCTCGCGTAAGCTCTAAAACGCTCAGAAGGCAGTTCTCTCATACCCACAGCTTCCCAGTTCCGAAAAAGCATTCACCGGATGCTTTTTCGGAATGCGGTCTCCTGGCGTCGCACCTATGAAGTGAAAATCGCTCTTCGCGATTTTCGAAATTAGCGCCGACGGGTATGAGTGGACCGCCTTCCGGGCGTCTATGACCTAATGCATGCAGGAAGGAGTGGGTGGAACTTCGATGTCCAGCGCATGAGAAGCCTCGACGCGCAACTCCTCGATGGTAAGCTTGTAGCAGGCCAGAGCATCGATCCAGCGGCGGAGGCACTTGCGGCCTTTGTCGGTGAGCTCGAACATGCGCTTGGCAGAGCCTGAGTCGGGGGTGTCCCACCATGAATGCACGAGCTCCGATTCTTCCATGCGCTTCAGAGCTCGGTAGATGCCAGTGGCATCGGGTTTCTTCCCTCCGAACATGGGCGATTGGGCTGCTTTCTGAACGATGACGTAGCCGTGCAGCGGAACATCGCTTTCCGCCAGGATAGTGAGAATGGTCGGTTGAGAGAGTCGGCTGAGGGACTTTCCGAGTTCAGCGCATTCGGCGAGCTCCTCTTGCGTCTGGGGATTGCACGCACTCCACATCTGCTCCAATTTCCGCTCCTTCGCTCTCGTTGCCTGCATGCGCGATCGCACGGTTTTGCCTCACACATAGTATCATGTTGCAACTATTCACTGCATGCGAATGTTGCGCCCGCGGCGCCCATGGTTAAATCATCAAGGGCCTTGCAAGCCCGCGACGTTGGTTTTTGCTGTGGTAGCATGGGAAAATCGAAGGGAGGTTGCGTATGGCGATGCTCGAGCAGGCATTGGTGCTGCTTGCCACGGTGTTGGCATCGGCGGTCATCGCCCAGCTCATCCCTCGAATATCCCTCCCGCTCATTCAAGTGGCCTGTGGCGTGGTGGTTGCGCTTGTCGCAAACGCGCAGATTGCCATTACGCTAAACCCTGAACTGTTCTTGGTGCTCTTTATCGCACCATTGTTGTTTCATGAGGCACGCGAATCGAACAAGCTGCAGTTGTGGAAGAATCGCGGTGCCATGCTTTCCTATGCCATTGGACTGGTTGTTGCAATCGTGCTCATCGTGGGGTTCGCGCTGCATTGGCTCGCGCCCTCCATCCCGCTTGCAGCGGCCTTTGCGCTGGGCGCTGCCCTTGGCCCAACCGATCCTATTGCCGTTGCCTCGGTTTCGGAGCGAGCCGACATCCCGCACCGACAACGCATCATATTGCAGGGTGAGTCGCTGTTGAACGATGCATCGGGCATCGTGTCGTTCCAATTCTCCGTCGCAGCAGTGGTGACGGGCGCGTTTTCGGCGATGGAAGCGGTAGAGGAGTTCGCCATCAGCTTCATCGGAGCCCTCGTGCTGGGCTTCTTGCTAGGATACCTTCTGGTGAAGGCTACGGAGCTGGTGCGCGACTGGGGGCTTGAGAACACCACCTTCCATGTGCTGCTCGAGATACTCACGCCATTCATTGCCTATCTTTTGGGCGAGGCTCTGCATGTGTCGGGAATCATTATGGTGGTGGCTTGTGGTATCACCATGAGCCTGACACCACAAGGAATAAACCCAGCGATCTCGCGCATGAACATCGTCTCGTCAAGCGTGTGGGAGGTTCTTGCCTTCGCTCTGAACGGCATCGTCTTCGTCATGCTTGGTACGCAACTGCCGCTTTCGATCGGCAACATCTGGGCAGATGAGGGCATCAGTAACTCCGATCTGATCATAATCATTGTCGTGATCTTCATTCTGATGCATGGCACGCGTTTCGTATGGACGCTAGTTTCGGAAGCCTACACGTTCAAGAAGGCCAATCAGGAGGTAACTTGGAGAAAGCGCCTGCGGTCAGCTATCACCATGACGCTCGCGGGCTCCAAGGGGGCTATCACGCTTGCCATCATGTTCTCCATTCCTCTTTATGTGAACGACGGCTCTACCATTCAGGCGTTTCCTCAACGCGATCTCCTGATATTCCTGGCTAGCGGCGTCATATTGCTCTCGCTGCTCGTAGCCACCTTTGCCGTGCCGTTGCTTGCCCCGCGTAAGAAGCCGGAAGGTGCCGAGCAGGAGCAAGAGCAGGCTCACGAGGCGCAGGTTGAGATTCTGCGTTCGGTGATCGAAGAGCTTACTGCTTTGCAGACTCCCGATAACGCAGAAGCTATGCGCCTGGTAATCGAGCAATATGCCGAGCGGCTCGAGCAACTGAAGGGCGAGGAGGCGGACCAGAGCGAATCACTCAAGCAGCTGCGCTTGAATGTGCTCGAGTGGGAACAGGAATACGTTTTGGACCTCATCGAGAACGATGAAGTCGAACCGCTCGATGGCTACCTAGTGGTGAACCATTTGGCCCGTCTCTCGTCGTTCATCAGGCGTGATGCGAACATTCGCGTGCGACTTGCCGCTTGGGTGCGGCGCCTCGGCATCACGGTTCGCAAGCTGTGGAGGGGCTTACGTGGGCGCGCTACAGAGGGTAAGCGCGCCGAGGCTAACGAGCAGGTTCGCACACAGCGCCTCATCTTCATGCGCACGTATGCTTATGTGATTGAGCGGTTGCGCCAGGAGATGTCGAATACCGAATTCCAATCGGAAACAGTGAGCAAGCTGCTTTCGGAATATCAACGTGCTTTGCATAAGTTGCGCAATTCAGGGTCGCTCATCACCTCCATCGCACGCAGGGCCGAGCTCGACCAAGAGGCCACCCGCCTGGGCTTGCGCATAGAACTTGAGCAAATCCAGCAGGCCTATGATGACGGGCTGGTCAGCCGCGCAGAAGCGCAGCGCATGCGTGAGAGCGTGTACCTGATGCAAGTCGATCTTGAGGATTACATGTAAGCTTCCTGGCTCGGGTGATCGCAAATCGGTGGCGAACAGGCGAGTAATCCGAGAATTCTCCTGCTTGATTTTGCGCGAGGTTATCCCTAAACTATCACCTTGCGCTTACGGTGGGTGTGGCCTAGTTGGCTAAGGCGCCAGATTGTGGCTCTGGAGATCGAGGG
>CANOHY010000068.1 GCA_947565915.1 uncultured Eggerthellaceae bacterium
CAGGTCCCATTGGTTTCATTCCTTTGATTGGAGGCATTGCGGCCTTCGGTTATGGTTTATTCGCCGCTACGCAAGCTCGTAAGAAGCAGCAAGAGATTAAAGCCAGAATGGCGAGTAAGCGCTTCAATGGTGTTTTGATTATTCGCAAGTTCATGGCCGAAGTGCGTGAATGGCGCAAGCAATATAAAGCCAACGACGAAGGCATAGCGGATGTTATTGAGAAGATGAATTCCGTTTCCGCAAATCTCCGCGATGGCGTTGACGCCAAACGTGCTTAAGCAGCCTGGAAAGCGAGGTATTACTATGGAAATTCAAACCGCGTGCCCCTCTTGCGGAAACCCAATCGATAGCTCAATGAAGTTTTGCCGTTCGTGCGGCACACCTTTAGGCTCTGCGCCAACGCAAACACCGAAACCCGCTGTAACAAGCGGCCCGGTTTGTTCGAAATGCGGCACCCCCGCAACCGAGCCATCGCAAAAATTCTGCGCCAAATGCGGTGGGTCAATTGTTGTTGCAACGGGCAATGCAACACCGCAAACGTCTACCGCTGCAGCGACTCCTTCCGCAACGGCTGCAGCCCCAGCTACATCTGCCTACCGACAACCTGCAGCTGTTTCAACACCAGCTGCCTCCTTTACCGACGCTGCTGCAGCTCCTGCAGCAGCGGGTTATGCGGCACCCGCTGCAGGCATGAACGCAACCGCCAACGCTAAAGTTGCAAACGCTCGCAGTAAGTTCGACGATTTTATGGGCGCTTCAGTCGACACTTCGCAAGTAGGCAGCGATTTCAATTCTCAGGGTGTCACCTTAGATATGGCGAATGCCCAAGCACTCAGCGAGGCATTCAAATGCTTCGGGAAAGTCTATTCGCCCACAGGCGACGTTGCGGGTATGAACACTCCCGAAATTACCGAGCGCCGCAAAAAAGCCAACGAAGATGCCGCCGAGCAAGCAGCAGCACGAAAAGAGCAACGCGAATTTACTGCTCGCGAAGGTAGGGTTGTGTATGGCGAGCTCACTTCGAAGCTGCAGCCAGGCGTGGGTCCCACCATTGCGATGATTGCGAGCGAACACGAAAAAGCTGCTACTCAGCAAACCCGAAACCGCCTGAAGCATAATGTGGCACTTGGTGAGCAGAGCAAAAAGGAGGCTGTGGAGCAAGCCGAAAGAGCGCAGGCATAGGACATCCAGCAAAGTGTCCACAATAGAGAGGAATGGCCATGGCCATAATCGACGTCATTAAATACGAAGGTCCTAACCAACTTTTGGTTTGGAAATTCGACGGCGAGGATTTCAATACAGCTTCGCAGCTTATCGTCCATGAATCTCAAGAGGCCATATTCTTCAAAGATGGCCAGGCTCTCGATACGTTTGGGCCGGGGCGCTATACGCTCTCAACGCAAAACATCCCTTTGCTCAACAAGCTGGTGAACCTGCCATTTGGTGGCGTATCACCATTTCATTGCGAGGTCTATTTCGTAAACAAGACCGAAGAGATGGCCATTCGCTGGGGCACAGACAAGCGCGTATCCTACGTTGACAATTCGCTCAATCTGCCACTGCCGCTGTCTATTGGTGCTGCTGGCGAGCTTACGATAGCTGTCGAAGATGCACGCAAACTGGTTATTAAGCTGGTGGGAACTGAGGCCGCGCTTGATCAGCAACGCTTCATTGCCTACATGCGTAGCATAATTAATATGACGGTTAAGCCCGTGCTTGCACGCGTTATGCAAGCTGGCGATTATTCCATCTTTAACATCGATGCAGCGATGGATGTTTTAGCTGCCGACCTTCATCAGCAGCTGGTGCCGGAATTTGCCGATTACGGCATTGAGCTACGCCGTTTCATGATTACCTCCATTGCGAAGCCAGAAGATGACCCGATTTACCAGCGCTATTATCGGGCGCTTTCTGATCAAACGCTCAATGTGCTTGAAGCGCAAGCGCGCCAAAACGAGGCAGTGAAGGAAGCTGAAACCCTGTGGAAGGTGGCCCAGCAAGAGGCCCAGAAGACGGTAATTGATGCTCAGGCGCAAAGCGAGGCGAAGGTCATCGATGCGCGCGCTATGGCCGAGAAACGAAGGGTTGAAGGCTACACTTATCAGCAAGAGCGCGGATTCGATGTAAGCCAAACTGTTGCAGCCAATAATGCCGTGGGTGAGTTTACGAACATGGGCATTGGTATGGGTATGATTAGCGGCATTGGCGGTACGCTGAGCGGAACTGTGGCTGGCATGGCCAATGAAGCCATCAGCGCAAGTATTGCAGGGCAGCCCGCCGCTGCCGCAGACTCCGCCGATTCAAGCATGTTCGCCGCGCAAACGGTTTCGCCAACGCCCGATGCGCCAACCGAAGCCGACCCACTTGCAGACATGCGTCTGCGCATCGAGAAACTCAAGCTTATGCACGATTCGGGACTTATGGATGACGCCGAATTTGAGGAACTTCGCAAGCAAATCATTTCCGAGATTTAGGCTGCCATTTAAACGATACTTTTGAAAGGCTCAGTTATGAATCGTTCTAAAGGGATTCTGCCTATCGTTGCCTCGGCTCTCATTGTTGCCGTGGTCTTTCTTGTCATCATTCTTGCCGTGCCGCTTTATCGCGGGACACTGTATTGGACGGCGGTTGCGTTTGGCGGGATAGCAATTGTTGTAGCTTTATTAGCTAATCTTTATGTTGTGCTTTCCTCGCGCTCTACCAAAAGCGCTCTTTATCGCATTTCAGTATCGACTGTTGGCATCGTTTATATGGTTGTTGCATGCGCTGTAAGCTTCATCTTCATGCTGATGCCGATGGCACCTCTTTGGATTCTCATAGTAGTTCAAGTGATTTTGCTTGCTCTTTGTTTGGCGGGTGTGATTGCGGGCGGTTCAGCAGCGAACACTATTGAACGCGGCGAAGAGGCAACCTCTATTGCAACTTCTACGATAGCTACGCTGCGCGCACAGGCCGATTCTTTGAAAAGTTTTGCGCAAGACCCACCAACAAGGCAAGCTTTGAAGAAAGTTGCCGACGAGCTGCGCTTTGCCGACCCTATAAGCAGTCCCGCAACCGCACCTTGCGACCAGCAGCTTTTGGCTTATATAAGCCAACTTGCCAGCGCTCTTCAAGCTGGCGACACGAATCAGGTTCAATATATTTGTTCGCAGATGAGCGTAGTCATTGCTCAGCGCGCAGCATTCTGCCGCGATGCCAAGTAAGCTGCAATAATCGAGAGGAGCTGCAGCATGCATTGCCCAAACTGTGGGTCACCGAACCCTGAAGGCTCATCGTTTTGCGGCATATGTGGCGGCAGCCTTGAGGGTGGCTTTGCGGCAACGAATCCATCTTCTGCCCAGCGCGAAACCTATCAAGTCCGGGGAAAAGCTCAAGAGCAAAGCTACGTAGCATCTTCCCAAGCGTATCGGCAGCTCACCTGCCCCGCTTGTGGTCAGCCCACCTTGCAACCACGCCCCGATGGGCAGTTCGCCGACTGCGACGGCTGTGGGTCGGTTGTCGATATTCGCTCACGTGAAGTAGTGGTTGAGCGGCACGAGCACATTACCAACAACATTACCTATGCATCGCTGGACGACCAGTTTGTTCTTTCCAACGACATTACCGTGCTTGAAGGACTCACGGGAAGCGGAATGATGTCTGCTTCCGACCTTATTATTCCAGCTAATCAAGGAATTCGCGTTATTGGAGAGGGCTTTTGCTTCGGATCGCCCTCCGTGCGCAATGTGGAACTGCCTGAAGGCATCGAGCATATTGGCGCTTCGGCTTTTTGCGATTGCACCGAACTTGTATCCGTAAAGATTCCTTCCACGGTAAGCATGATTGATTCTTCCGCCTTCGAGAATTGCACCTCGCTTGAATCGGTGGAAATCCCAAATAATGCACGCCTTGGCGAAAATGTTTTTCGCGGTTGCACCAGCTTGCGCAAGGTAGTTATAGGCTCAAACGTGCTGGGCGGAAAAGGGGCATTTATCGCCTGTAGCGCCTTAACCGATATAACGCTGGGCGCTAATGTGCAGATTGCCGATGAAATGTTTGCTAACTGCGCCGCGCTTGCCCATATACGTTTGCCTGAAGACACGCAATCCATCGGCGAGTATGCCTTTTGCGATTGCGCCTCGCTTGCTATTGTCGATTGGCCTTCATCCCTGACTTCCATTGGTGGTGCGGCGTTTCGAGGATGTGCTCGCTTAGCTAAAGTTGAACTTCCGAGCACCTTGAAATCCATTGGCCCCGATGCATTCGATGGTTGCTCGTCGCTAACCGAAATAGCTTGTCCCGCGTCGGCTCGCTTGGGCGACGGCCTTTTCGCCCACTGCGAACGGCTTCGTCGCGCCAGTTTTGCTGAGGGAACCACACGGCTACCCGCCGCCTTGTTTGAAGGCTGTACCCTGCTTGCAGAAGTAGAAATACCTTCGTCCGTTGTTTTTTTGGGTACCGCAGCTTTCAAAGGCTGTTCGTCGCTTGTAAGTTGCATACTTCCTCCGAGTTTATTGACCATTCCGAGCGAGGCATTTAGCGGTTGTGCTGCATTGGTGTCGGTGGGCGAAGGGCCGTTCCAGGTGAAAGCCAATTCGTTTTCCGATTGCTCGCGTTTGGCTTCTATTGCCATCGACGGCGATGTAGCAGCACGCTCTTTCATTGGTTGTACGGACTTGACCTCTGTCACATTCACTCTAAATACGCAAGTTATTGGCACAAGCGCGTTTGCTGGCGCATCAAGTCTTACGTTGGTGGAATGCCCGCCTTCGCTTCGAACCATTGAAGAGTCGGCCTTTGCGGACTGCCGAAACCTGGAAGGGGTCGCTTTTGACGCTTCTTTGATTGCGATTGGCATGGGAGCTTTCCGCGATTGCGCGAGTTTACGCGTGGCCCCCTTACCCGCGGGGCTCAAGGCGCTTGCACCTTACGCTTTCGCTTCGTGCACCGCACTTGAACTGTTGCAGGTACCTGCATCGGTGGAAGCAATAGCCCAAGGCGCTTTCATGGGTTGCGAAAACTTGCGTTCGGTTGAGTTTGCTGGCGCACCTGCCATTGGCATGGGAGCTTTTGCAAATTGCCCGTCTTTGGAGACGCTTGTTTTCCACGATGGGGCACCCATAATGGAACCGGGTGCATTTAAGGATGATGGAAGCCTGCAAACCATTGACGCACCGATGGGCTTCTTCATGAATTCGAATGCCGTTTCTCTCTTTGCCGATAGCCCTATGCTGCAGCGTTTGCTGATGCCCGATTTCGAAGAAGGCTACGTTGCTTATTTGGACCCCGACCTTCTTGGCGATAGATTGGTGAACTTAAACGGGCTTTCGATTCAATGGGCACCTTGGATTATGGCGCATCGCGCTGCTGGCATGACTGCTACTTCAGCTGCGCAACCTAAGAAGCGCCGATTCGGAGGCTTGTTCAGCTAGGCTTTCGGGTATCCTGTTGTGCATGCGCGAACGCAAGAACATAGTGCTGCTGTTCAGCAAGTTGCCCGAGGCGGGCCTGGTGAAGACGCGCTTGAGCACGCTTAAGGACGGCATCTACTCACCCGAAATTGCTGCGCATTTGTTCCATAGCATGCTGTTCGACGTGGTGGAAATCATCATGGCTGCGATGGACAGCCTGGAGGCGCAGCCCGAGCTTGCTGCTGCCCGCGAGCGCTCGACCAACTTGCAGAGAGTACGCGAAGCCGACGCCAACGTGCGCGACGCAAGCAGTGACGCGCACGACATCAGCGCTAACGCGTGCAATGGCAGCAGCGACATACGCGACACCTACCAGCTGGTTATCTCCGTTGCGCCCGAGGCTAACGTGGCGAAGATGGAGCAGCTCTTCGCCGATGCAGGCACTTGGCCGCGACCCATCGAGTTCATCTGCGACAAGGGCGCGAACTTCGACGAGCATTACAACGACGCCTTCCAGCAATGCTGGGATAAGGGTGCTGATTGCATCCTGTCCATGGGAGCCGACATGCCGGCACTCACCAAGCGCGACATCTACTTCGGCTTCGAGCAACTGCACCGGCTTTGTGATGTTTCCCGCTTCCCGCACGGCGGCATCGTGTTAGCCCCCGATCAGGAGATGGGCGTATCGGTTGTTGGTTGGACACGCGAAACCGACTTCGACCACACGGGCGTGTACTACTGCCAAGACGGCTTGACCGTGTTGCCCGCTTACGTGAACAAGGCACGCAAAGCGGAGTTGCCAGCACTGTGGCTGCCACCCATACCTGACGTAGACACCATGAGCGACTTGATGCACAACGTCACGCTAGTAAATGCACTGGCTTACTGTGCCAAAGATGATGACATCTGCCCGCCTTGGCGCACCGTGCAAGCATTCCAGGAGCTGGGCCTCAACGACATCTACGTGATGCCCAACGACCTCTTCGACCCACGCGACCACTTGGACGAAATCAGCGGCCCTGCAAAATAGTACGACAACGCTCATAAGGAGTGTTGTCGCTCGATTCTGTCTTGCTATAAGAAATCGAAGGAGGCGCTGCAAAGCACGTCTCCTTCGATTGTTTAGTCTCACGCTAGAAATGTGAGTTTTGTCAGTTTAGCTGCCGCTTTGGTTTTCGCCGACAAAGTTGTACAAGATGACGTAATAATAGATACCATCCTTATGCACCACGCCAACTGCGGCCCTTGTGGTGGTATCGCACTGCATCATCTTGTACAACTTTGTCGGCGAAAACCAAAGCGGCAGCTAAACTGAC
>CANOHY010000069.1 GCA_947565915.1 uncultured Eggerthellaceae bacterium
TGATGCCAAGACTATTGCTAAAATCGAACGTGCAAGTAGCGGGTGCTGTTGGCGCTTCGCCGGCTTTAACAATATATTTGCCGTTTGCGTCAGCCTCAATTGTTTTCACTACCTTGCCCGATGTCGTACCCCAGAAGACTGCCGAGATTGAATCGGTTGCATTAGCTTGAGTTGCAAGGGATTCGCGCGCATCCGATGCTTCGGTGCTCGGAGCTGGCGTAGAGAGGCTTTGCTCGGCAGAAACGCTTTCGTCGGTAGCCTCTTCATCTTGGGTATCCGCTTCATCTTCGGCAGTTGGCTCATCGGCCTGTGCGGCGTCATTGTTTTCCAGCGAATTGTCGGCGAGATTGCTGGTTACCGTATCAGCATCTTCGCTCGCTGCATTATCGGCCTTAATGACCTCATCGATTGCATTGTTTTCAACCGGGGTGGTTTCGGAAATATCAGAGGAAATCTGATTGAAGCCTTCTTCGCTGATTGCGTTCTCTTGCGTAGCCTCACTCAGGTCAGGTTCAGCAGCTAAAGCCCCCCGCTCATTTGCCAAGGCGAATTGCGGCGCGCTCATGCCGCAAACAAGCGTGAGGACGCATACGATGGATACCATTGCCCGTGCAAACGGTTGCGATGCCTTCAGCTTGGCCCGAATCGCTTCCTGCATCTTTATTCTCCTTTTCTCCCTCGGCAAATCCTTACGATTCAATATCAGCAATGTTACAGCTTTCTAACAGGATATGCATCATATGAATATCGATAGCAAGGTCAAATGAACGGTCATAGGCGTTTCGCGCAGGTAATCGGACTTCTAATCCTACGGCTGCAGCATCGCTCGCATAGCTTCTAGATGCCTTATAACGTTTCATTCCGACCTTGACCATCTCGCCTAGGAACCTTCGGATTGCTCAGGTACGCGAGTGAGGCTTGGAGCGGCAAGCGTCACGCGAGAGGTGCGTCAGACAGGGTGGCGTACATGATGGCCTTAATCGCATGCATCCTGTTCTCGGCTTCGTCGAACACGCGCGAGCGCGGCCCCTCGAACACCTCGTTGGTCACTTCCATCTCGGTGATGCCAAAGCGCTCGAATATGTCAGCGCCCACTTTCGTCTTCGTGTCGTGATACGCCGGAAGGCAATGCAAGAACACTCCATCAGGGTTCATGAGCGACATCACGCGCTCGTTCACCTGGTAAGGCGAAAGAGCATCGATGCGCGATGCCCACACCTCGTCGGGCTCGCCCATCGATACCCATACATCGGTGTAGACAGCATCAGCACCCGTGCATGCCTGCTCCACACTATCGGTTACTTGAATGGTTGAGCCATTTTCGGTAGCGATCTTGCTGCAAAGCTCCACCAGCCACTCTTCAGGCTGGTTCGAAATGGGACCGCAAGCCACGTAGTCGATGCCAAGCTTGGCGCACACCACCATGAGCGAGTTCGCCACGTTGTTGCGCGCATCGCCCATGAAGACGAGCTTGCGTCCAGCCAAGTCTTCCCCGAAGCATTCGCGCAAGGTGAGCATGTCGGCGATCATCTGCGTGGGATGCCATTCGTCGGTAAGCCCGTTCCAAACCGGGCAATCGGCGTATTCGGCAAGCTCTTCTACGATCTGCTGTCCGAATCCGCGATACTCGATGCCGTCATAGAAGCGTGAGAGCACGCGCGCAGTGTCGGCGATGGACTCCTTCTTCGACACCTGTGAGCTCTGCGGGTCGAGGAACGTCACGCCCATGCCCAAGTCGTAGCCAGCAACCTCGAACGAGCAGCGCGTGCGCGTGGACGTCTTCTCGAACAGCAGCACGATGTTCTTGCCCTCTAGGTAGCGATGCAGCACGCCGCGCGCCTTCATGTCCTTGAACTTGGCAGCGAGGTCGATCAAGTGGCGTATGTCATCGCTCGAGAAGTCGAGCAGCTTCAAGTAGTCGCGTCCTTTGAGGCTTGCCATGGGCATTCCTTTCATCACATGCCGTAAAGTGCAAATTATAGCTATGCCTCAGGCGATACGGCGAGAGAAGCGCCAAATTGCGCTATGATGATGCAGCGCTGCTTGCGCTGTTCGCATGCGCGCCCATGGCTCAACGGATAGAGCATCGGACTTCTAATCCGACGGTTGCAGGTTCGAGTCCTGCTGGGCGCGCCACTACTTCATCAGCGTGCGGATGCGGTCCATGGCTTCGCGCGTTGCATCGGCGTCGCCAAAGGCGGTCAGGCGAACATAGCCCTCCCCTGCCGGCCCGAAGCCCGCACCAGGCGTGGTGATCACTCCCGCCTTCTCCAGCAACATGGTGAAGAATTCCCACGACCCAATGCCATCGGGCGTTTTCACCCAGGCATAGGGACTGTTCACGGCGCCATACACCTCGAAGCCCGCTTCGGTGAGCGCATCCTTTATCACGCGCGCATTCTGGCGATAGTATTCGAGCGTCTCTTCCACCTGGTGCTTGCCTTCGGGCGTGTAGATAGCTGCCGCACCACGCTGGATCACATAGGAAGCTCCATTGAACTTCGTAGTCTGGCGCCTGTTCCACATGGCATTCAAGCTTTGGCCGTCGCGCACCAAGTCGTGCGGCACCACCGTGTAGCCGCATCGGGCGCCTGTGAATCCCGCCGTCTTGCTGAACGAGCGGAACTCGATGGCACAGCTCTTCGCGCCAGGAATCTCGAAAATGGAATGCGGGATGTCAGGCTCCACGATGAAGCGCTCGTAAGCGGCATCGAACATGATGATGGAACCATGCTCGTTCGCATAATCGACCCAAGCCTGCAACTGGTCGCGGTTCAGCACCGTTCCCGTTGGGTTGTTCGGGGAGCACAGATAGATCACGTCCACCGTCTCAGTGGGAATCTGAGGACAAAAGCCATTCTCGGCCGTTGTGGGCATGTAATGGATGCGCGTCCAGGCACCAGCTGCCTCGTCGTAATCGCCCGCACGCCCGGCCATGGCGTTCGAATCCACGTATACGGGATACACCGGATCGCATACCGCGATAACGTTATCAGGGCCAAGCAAATCGCCGATGTTGCCGCAATCGCTCTTGGCGCCATCCGATATGAAGATCTCGTCGGGAGCGATGTCCACGCCGCGTGCCGCAAAGTCGTTTTGGGCAATGGCCTCTCGCAACCACGGATATCCCTGTTCGGGACCATAGCCAGCGAAGGTCTCTTTGCGCGATAGGTCGTCAACGCCCGCATGAAGCGCCTCCACAACGGCAGGCGCCAAAGGCTGGGTAACATCGCCGATGCCCATCTTGATGAGCTTCACTTCAGGGTGTGCTGCCGAATACGCAGCGGTGCGCTGGGCGATGTCCGAGAACAGGTAGCTGCCAGGCAGCTTGGCATAGTTTTCATTCAGCTGAACCATGAAAATCCCTTCAAAACAGTTATTCTCACCTAGTAAACAAACGCCATGATACGCCATCTGAAATAGTGAAAACCGACAATTTGTTTCGCTTGGGGTAAAGCCGTAATTTTCAACCCCCCGCAGGGAGCGCAGCGACTGAGGAGTGAAAACGAAGGTTTTGCACCAAGCGCCCCAACACACACTGGCACACCATCGCATTCGTTTTCTATAAGAAGTTAGCCGCCAACCCCTCGTAGGTGTCGGCAACCGTCGTCCATGAAGGAATCACCAGCTCAAGAGGACAATCGAGCGGTCGTGCCTGCCCATCTTCTATTACCAAGAAGCTGCCATCGCCCACAGGAGTTCCCGTCCGCATGAGCGAAAGCGTATCGCAAAACCATATCTCTTCTTTGAAGTCAGGAATCATCTCTTGAGCGTTGCAGCAAGTCGTAACCGGCGAATGGCCCACCACTTGCTTTGTGAAATGCAGCGGGTCGTCAATCAACTCATGACGGTCGGCCCAAAGAGGTCCTGGCAGCTCGAAGCCTCCGCGCGCTGGTCCGCACCAAGCTAGCATGTCCCATACGAGCTCATCACCGCTGTCGTACATCTCGTTCAGCCAGAAGGCAGCTTCTCGTACCGAAACATCGCGCGCCAGATTGTGCGAGAACCAGCTTTGAGTCACGCCTGCATGAGTGAGCAAGTACCCATCGGTTTCCAGCGCCATGCGCGGCTCTAGCTTCAGCAACATGTCGCAAACCTCATCGCGCACGTCCATATGCGTCCCCGACAGCTGCTCGCCCAGCAAATAGTAGAAGTCGTGGTTTCCCAGCAAGAAGGTCTTGGGCACATCGGCATACGTGCCCGATTTGTTCCACCAAGCAAGCGAGCGCAAAGCAGCAATAACATCGGCATCGCTGGAGGCCCATTCGTCCACGTAATCGCCCAGGAACACCACTTGGCTTGGCTGCACTATCTCGATGGCGGCGTCCACTCGTGGCAACACGAGCTGCTCTTTGTTGTGCATGTCGCCGACGACAAGCGTGCAATTAGTCTGTTTATAGTTCATGTTCGCGCCTCATTGATAGGCTCACGCTCGAATAGGCCCATGTATTATAGCGCGTCTTGCAAGCTACATGCGCTCAGGCGCGCTCACGCCCAGCAAGCTCAAAGTGAGCGCAAGCACGATGCGCGTTGCATCGGCAAGGGCAAGTCGCGCTTCTTGAACCTTCGCTTCGGAACCCATGATGTGGCAATTCGTATAGAACTGATGGAACAAGCTTGCAAGCTCTTGAGCATAATGCGTCAAGCGGAACGGGGCGCGATCGCGAGCCGCCAGGGCGATGAGCTCGGGGAAATCGTCCAGCTTGCGCATGAGCGCCAGTTCGGCGGGGTCGCTCAAAACCGAAAGGTCAGCATCCTGCGCAATGAGCGCAGCGGCAAGCTCATCCGCCGTGGCCGCTTCGGCATTGGCTTTCGCGCTTTCCTCGCCAACCTCCGTGGCCGCCGCCTTGCGCAGAAGCGAGCATATGCGGGCATGGGCATATTGAACGTAATATACCGGGTTCGACGAATCCTGCTTCTTGGCCACCTCGATGTCGAAATCGATCATCTGGTCGGACGAGCGCGAGAGCATGAGGAAGCGAGTGGCATCCACGCCTACCTCGTCCACAAGCTCGTCGAAGGTGACCATCTCGCCCGTGCGCTTGCTCATGCGCACCGGATTGCCATCGCGCAGCAAGTTCACCAGCTGGCCAAGCACCACCTCCAGCATGCCCGGATATCCCCATGCATCCATCATGGCCTCGCAACGCTTGATATAACCATGATGGTCGGCGCCCCAGATGTCGATGAGATGGTCGAACCCGCGCTGCACCTTGTTATAGTGATACGCCATGTCGCTTGCGAAGTACGTGAGCTCGCCATTAGCCTTCACCAGCACGCGATCCTTGTCGTCGCCGAACTCGGTGGAGGCGAACCAGGTGGCTCCATCCTTCTCGTACACGTAGCCTTTCTCGCGCATCGCATCCATGGCTCGCTGCACAGCAGTCTTGCCATCTTCGCCTACCACGTACAAATCGCGCTCGCTGAACCACTTGTCGAACGTGGTGCCGAAGCGCTCGAGCAAGCTGCGCTGGCGCTCGAGCATTGCCGCATAGCCGATCTCGCGCAGGGCGATATGGCGCTCCTCTTCGGGCATGTCCTCGTATTTGCGCCCGTCACGCTCGATTATCTCGCGCGCGAGCTCGGTTACGTAAGCGCCCCCATAGCATTCCTCGGGCATGTCGACGCTGTGGCCAAGCTCTTGCAAGTAGCGCGCCTCGATGGAGTTCGCGAACACGTCCATTTGGGTGCCATGGTCGTTCACGTAGAACTCCTCGAACACATCGAAGCCTGCATGGCGCATCACGCGAGCCATGGCATCGCCGAGCGCCGCCCAACGACCATGCCCCACATGCATGGGCCCGGTCGGATTGGCGCTGATGTACTCCAGGTTCACTTTGCGCTCCTCTGCGGGAACGCTACCCCTGCCATAGCTTTCGCGCTGTTTGCGAATGGCTGCAACCACGCCTTGCAGCGCAGCATCGGTTAGACGAAAGTTGATGAAACCGGGGCCTGCTATCTCAGCCGAAGCGATGATGTTGTTGTGCGGCAAGCGATCCACGACGATCTGCGCAACCTCGCGCGGGTTCATATGGGCCTGCTTCGCGCTGCGCATGGCAACCGTGGATGCCCAATCGCCATTGGCGACATCGCGCGGGCGTTCCAAAGCTGCATCGGGTATCTGGGCAAGGTCGAGCGCGCCCTCTTCCACGGCATGCGCCATCGCTTCGTTGACCAGCTGCTCCAATTGCTCGCGAATCTGCATAAGGCCCCCATCATAAAGAAAAGCCGCTGCTTGCGCAGCGACTTTGGGTTTCGGTGGTGGACCGGCGGGGACTCGAACCCCGGACCTTGGGATTAAGAGTCCCCTGCTCTACCAACTAAGCTACCGATCCATGGTAATGAATATGTTAGCGCTTTTGCGCTGACTCATATTATACGATGCCCTTCAGCATTGCAAGACGAGTTAGCACACTGGGGTGGGTGAAGGGACTTGAACCCTCGATCTCCAGAGCCACAATCTGGCGCC
>CANOHY010000070.1 GCA_947565915.1 uncultured Eggerthellaceae bacterium
AGACCAAATCCCCCAATTGCGTATCGTCGAGTTGTGAGGAGATGGCATCGAGCGCGTCCGATGCCATGCTGTCTTTGCCCGGGGTTTTCAATGCTTGGACTACAGTGGCGGCGATGGGGTTCAATCTTGATAGGTCGCGATTGGCTGCGTGCCGAAATTCGATTGTATATGGACAGTACTGATAGGTTCGATAAGGTCCATCGCTTACATATCGCACAATAGACGGTACTTGGGGGTCCAGGCCAAGCTGATTGAGAGCGGCATCCCCGTAAGGGACGATGCTGGGCTGCCTGGTTGCGATGCTGGTGGCGGGAGGCGCTGCCATCGTCCTCGGGGACGTGGGTCCCCAAACCCAATACGGCATGGGTATCGGATGCATGGTTGCGCTGCTGCTTGCCGGCATCTTCTTCCTTTGCGCGTTTGCGGCTGCGGTTTGGGCCGAGGTGCTCAAGCGGCAGAGCGATATCGTCGCCTTCCGGGAAATCGTCGCGTTCGACAAGGGGATTCCCGCCGACGAGGCCCGGGACGACAGCGCGTTCGGCCGCAAGCATCCGGTTGCTTCGATCGTTGCGAAGGTGTGCTCCGGGGCGATCTTCGGGTTCGTCGCGATGATGGTGGTCACGATCATCGCGAAATACATCCGTGACTTCATCTTCTATGGCCTGGGCCAACAGTGCTCTTGCCGCGCTTCGGCGCGGGCGGTGCTGATTGCGTGCAGCTCATCGGCTCGGAATGCGGCAGCCTTCCTGGAAGCTTGCGAGGCGTGCTGGTACAGTGACGCTGTCATAGGCTGCAGTCAGCTTTTTTCACGGGTTTGCGCGTGGCTCGCTTTTGGGGCTTCGGCGTTTTCCATAGCTGCATCGACTTTCGGGGGCTTATGTATGGCCTGTGCCGAAAAATCAGGGATTATCGGAAATCACATCGAGTTTCGGGGAGTTATGCATGCCGTGGGGGCCTTCCAAGAGACTTGCATCTCTCAGCATTTCTATCGCCCCAGTTCAGCGTTTTGGCATCGAGAGTTCGCGCTTCGCTTTTTGTTCGGGGTCATACATAAGCGGTCGAAACTCGATGTGATTCCCGATAATCGTCGAGTTGCGGGCGCAGGCCATACATAACCCCCCGAAAGTCGATGCTGGCGGGCGCATATCTTGTATCTGAATGAGAAAAAGGGCTGCTCCAAGATGCTCGCATCTGTTCGCATTTCAGGATTATGAAACATCACGCAAGCGCGATATGCCGCTTCGTCGGGCTCGGTAAACGGGGAAAGCCTGCGAATACCTGCAGCGCAGGATGGTTGATTCCTTCCTAGAACCGCTCATCGTGCACTTTCTCCATCAGCGCCGCATCGAACTCGCGGCGCTCGGGCTGCTCCTTCGGCATTCCCAGCGATAGGATGGCCTCCAGCTGCCATGGCTCGGGAACGCCGAGCAGCTCGGCCGCATAATCCTGGGTCGACCGGCCGTCGGCGGCTGTGCGCATGCGGCCCTGTATCCAGCAGCTTCCCACGCCCGACGCAGATGCCTCCAGGTGCATGTTCGCCATGACGATGGAACAGTCCTCGACCCACGTGTCGGCAGTCTCGGGATTGCCCAGCACCACGATGGCGGCATTCGCTCCCGCCAGCATAGCCGCCCCGGAATCACGGCATTCGGCCAGCCTGTTCAACGTGTTGCGGTTGCGTACGACAATGACCTCCCAGGGTCGGCGCTTGCGCCCTGACGCCGACAGCAGTCCGGCGCGTACGATGCGGTCCAGCAGTTCCTGCGACACGGTTTCGCCCGAATACTGCCGCACGCTGCGCCGGGCCGTCATGGCCGCCAGCACGTCCACGCCGGGCTGGGGCGCGAACTCGGCCTTCTCGGGCAGAATCTCCAGCCAGCATCCGTCGGGGTCCTCGATGAAGTACAGTCCCATGGTCTCGTTCTCGTGGCAGATGCAGCCCATCTGCTCGTGGATCGCGTGGGCGGCATTGTAGTCGGGCACGATGAAAGCAAGATGCGAGTCGCGGCCGCCGTTGTCGTAGGGCTCGGTGCGGCCGCGGTTCCACGTGAGCTCCAGCTGGAACCCGGATCCATCGCTTCCGATAAACGCATTGACCCACGATCCGTCCTTAGGGCCCATGCGGCGGATCTCGGTCATACCCAGCGCTTGCTCATAGAAATCGAGCGACTTCTGCAGGTCCAGCACGTGCAGGCAGCGGTGGATGGCTTTGCTTTCCATGACGGCCTCCTTCGGGTTATGCGAAGCGTTTCTGCAAGCCTACCAGAATCGAAACGGGGAAGGCTTAGAATTGGGCGCGAAGGAAAGATGCGGCGCGATTGCGCTAAGGCATGCAGGGATAGACCTGGTCGGTTCATTTTAGAGGAGGAATGCCATGTCGGTTCTTTTCATCGAGTATCCGAAATGCTCCACTTGCAAGAAAGCAAGGAGGTGGCTTGAGGGCAATGGGATTGTGTTCGAGTCGCGCGATATCGTTGCGCAGAACCCGACCGCCGACGAACTGAGGGCTTGGCGGGAGAGGTCGGGTCTTCCCATTCGGCGGTTCTTCAACACCTCGGGAATGCTCTACCGCGAGCTGGGCGTGAAGCAGAAGCTGGATGCCGGTATGACCGATGACGAGGCATATTCGCTGCTTGCAAGCGATGGCATGCTGGTGAAACGGCCGCTGCTGATCATCGATGGCGCACCGGCGACACCCGGTTTCCGCGAGGCGGATTGGGCGGCCGTTCTCGAAAAAAGCGACGAGATGCTTGGGGCGGATGCTGCGGATGGAGCGGCTCGTCGATGAGGGCGTTCGTCGCGTTGGAGCCGCCAGAGGGCTTCGCCGAGGACGTTGCCGCCATGGTGCGCGTGCTGAGCGCTGCGGTGCAGGGCCGCTTTGTGCCGCGGCAGAACTATCACGTGACGCTTGCGTTCCTGGGAGATATCGACGAAACACAAGTTCGCGAGGCCATGGATGCCATGGACGAGGCATGCGCCGATGCGGCTGCGGCGCCTATGCGGCCGGACGGCTTGGGTAAGTTCGGACGCGCGTCAGACGCCACGCTGTGGATGGGTTTGGCGCCCGAGCCTGGACTGGTCGGCCTCGCCGATTGCTTGCGCGAGGCGCTGGAGTCGCGCGGCATTGCATTCGATGGCAAGCCCTTCCTTCCGCATATCACGTTGGCGAGGCGGGCTAGGCTGCCTCGAGGCGCTTTGCCGGAATTGGCGTTTCCGACGCCAAGCGATGCCGCCCGTGCCACGCTTTTCAAATCGATGTTGGGCCGCGACGGCGCGCAGTACAAGCCCCTGTATGAAATAGACTTGCCGCGCCGGTGACCACGCGGTTGTGCTTGCCTACGCCGTGCTGACGCGCGTTCTGTGCGCGGGAGCGGCGTTTCCCGGGAGCCGACTTGCCGCATCGCGACGGCCTCGAATGTCCAGGAAAGCGCCTGCGTTCCCCTTCGACGCGCATGATGGGGCGCCCCGTGCGAAACGGCACGAGGTGGGGCTTCCCTTGAGCGGCGGGGCTGCTTCTGTTCTGCAGCGCCCATGCAAGGTGCGCCCTGGGAGCCTTCGGCTTTCCGTGGCCGCATCGACTTCCGGGGGGTTGTGTATGGTTCGCGCCGAAAACTCGGGGTTTTTCCGGAGTTGCATCGAGTTTTGCGGGGTTATGTATGCCTCGAGAGGCTTTCCGCAGGTGCTGCGCCTGCCGCCTGCCCATTCTTCCCAGGTCAGCAGCTTGGTAATGGTGGGAGCAGGCTTCGCTTCCAGCTGGGGCCATGCGTAAGTGGCCGGAACTCGATGTGATTCCCGATAATCGTTGAGTTGCGGGGCGGCCATGCATAAGCGGGCGAAAGTCGAAGCTATCCGCCCTGCGTCACCCATCGTGTCCCGCGCCCCTTTTCTGCGACAGCAGCAATCCGGCGATTGTCATCGCAAGCCCCGAGACGACGGGCGCGTTCAGCGGTTCGCCCAGGATCAGGATGGAGGCGGTCGCCGTGATGGCGGGGACAAGGTAGATATAGGTGCTCGTCGCGGTGGCTCCGAGGCGTTTCACGGCAACGCCCCATGTGACGAAGCATGCGGCGGAAGCCACTGCACCTAGGAAGAGCAGGTTCAGGATGTTCTGCCATTCCATTAGCGCCCATAGCTGCGGTGGATGCGCATCGAATACGAGCGTTACCAGCAGAATGAAGGCAACACCCCAGACGAATGTGCGCTTGGTGGCTGCGATGGTCTCGTATCCTTTGGCAGCGATGCGGCTTACCAACGTGGAATAGACCGCCCACACGAGCGCCGCGCCAAGGGCGAGGCCGTCTCCGAAAAGGGCGAAGCCGGTGAAATCCAGCAAGTCGCCTTCGCCGGCCGTCCCTATGCCGACAATGGCAAGGCCTGCCATCGCAAGGGCGAAACCGCAGAAGAAGCGAGCGTTTATAGCGGTGCGGTCTCCGAGCGCAGCGGAGATGAGCGCTGTGAAAAGCGGGGATGCGGCCACGATTACTCCGACGGCGGTTGCCGTGGCGAACACGAGCGCGATGTTCTCAAGCAGGTAGTAGGCGGCAACGCCGGTTGCCCCGGCTGCGGCGAACAGCAGCTCATCCTTCCGGGCCTGCAGCCTCAGGATATGCGGGCGAATGGCGAAGAGGATGCACAGGCCGAGCGCGAAGCGCAGGAGCAAGATCCAAAGAGGGGAGATATCCTCTAAAAGCACTTTGGTGGAAACGAATGTGATTCCCCAGATGAAGATGGTGAAAAGCGCGACGAGATGGTGCTTCATTGCAGGTATGCACCCGCCTTGCGCATGACGGCATAGGCGCCGGGTGTGCAACCGATGCGCTTCTTGAACTCGCGCGTCAGATGCGGTTGGTCGGAGAATCCGAGCTCTGCAGCGGCATCTGCAACGTTTGTGCCTTTCGCCAGGAGCCCGCAGGCAGCGTCCACGCGGAGTGCGAGCTGATGCTGTACGGGCGTAAGGGAGAAAACGCGGCGATACGAGCGAATGAGCGCATAAGGCGAGATGCCCTCCGATTCCGCGAAGGCCCCAATGCAAACCCGTTCTGCAAGATGGCCGAGGATATGCGCGTAAAGGCGCATCGCAGCCCTTTCGTGCTCGGTTTCGTTCAAGTGCGGCCCATCTGCCCTGGCGAGCGCTTGCGTGAAGGCGATGAGCGCCCCCGATGCCTCGTTTTCACAGCGCCCGTCGAGCAGCAGGAATACCTTTTCGAGCAGCTTTCGCGGCAGTGCATCGCCTTCATTCGGGCGGCAGAACCTTTCTTCCTCGAGGACCTGCGCCGCTACCGTGATGCTGTCGTAGGAGAAAGGTGCGGGGCTGGCTTGGGCGCAGCCATGGGCATCGCCGGGGTTGAAGACGATGAGGGAGCCTTTCTTTATAGGCAACAGCTCCCCGCCGAGGGTGAGCGTGCGCTCTCCCTCGCGGACGATGCCGAAGACATAATGGCTATGGGTGTGCTCCGCGAATGGCTGCACGATGCCGCTGTAGGCTCTGCGCTCGCCTTTGAAGAGCGGGATCGGTTCAACGATGCAAGATGTGTTCATACGGGGCCCATTTCCTTTCAAGAACAGGATAGCCTGCGTGTGCCCGATGCTCTTGCATGAAATTGCATCCCGTGTGGATTTGCGCTCTTCGTCGGATACGCCGTTTGCGCAATCAGCGCAGCCCAAGCTTTCCCCTTGAAAAAATGACGTTTCTAAAACGACGCATGCAAGGCAAACCGCAGGAGATAGCGGATGTGCTGGGCCCTTGCGAAATCCTTCTCATTCCAATAACCAAGCAGTGCTTTGTCGAATAAACTTATCTCAGCTCAGAATTCACAATGGGTGTCATCCTGATCGAACGGTTGAGCCATAGGAGGGCGAGCGCAAGGACAAGCGGCCGTGCTGCGTGGTGTATCGCTCGGAGGATGATTACGACATCGTATCGTGGGCGGATGTGGTCGATGTAAGAGGCGCTGAAGCGCCCGCGTCTTGCTCTTGCCGAGACCTTTGATGTGCTCGCTCCTTTCGCCCAACAGGCTTTTATCGCCTGCGCTGTCTGCCGCTCGGGGGTCCACTCGTGGGGATTCCCTGAAATGGTGGGTGGGGTGACGGGGGCAAGGTTATAATAGCTTGCCAATGCGGGCGTGATTCAATGGTAGAATTTCAGCTTCCCAAGCTGACCACGCGGG
>CANOHY010000071.1 GCA_947565915.1 uncultured Eggerthellaceae bacterium
AGATCTTCACCGACGAGGCCTACGATTTCTTCGGATGGTATACGCTTGAGCGGATGAACAAGCTGCGCGACAGCGAATTCTACGAGCTTGTTGGCGTGAAGGTGAAGCAGCCTGGTCAGAGCGACTTCACATATTATGAAAGCACTGCCGTCGAGTTCACCAACAACCCCGTGAACGCCGGGGGCAACACCATTCTCATCCAGGATGGCACCGTCGTTCGTCTGATCTACGCACCGGTGGCAGGCAGTTATGCAAACACGGTGCAGTACTACGACTACGACATCAGCGATGGCAAGCTCTACACCGATGCGAATTTCACGGCGAGCGAGGCGAAGCAGACTTCGGCCCAGGCAGAGCATGAGGCTGCTGGGAAGACGAGCTATGCGAACACCTATCGCTGCGGCATCAACTCCGATGCCAACTACTCAGGCGGCGGGGTCAAGTACGGCTTTGGCAATGGTCCTACTTCTGCGGGTGTTGATACGAGCATCTCGGAAGCGAAGAATGGCGGCACTTACATCAATCGAGCTGCCGATGGAGCCACGAACATCATCCAGAAATGCTCCTTCGGGCTCGTTACGAGCATCGATGCCAATGGCAACCCGGTGTTCGCGAATGGCATCGTCGCACCCGACCTCTTCGGCAACGGCGATGCTGTTGGCAAGACCGTCATAGCCAACGAGGGCAGCGATGCGCTCCTGTTCAACCGTTCGGGCGATACCTACGAGATCTACGGAGCCCAACTCGATGGCAGCCAAGTGCTCTCAGGTCTCAACACCTTTGGCAAGATGGGTGTGTGGGGCTTGAGCATTTCGCAGTATCCCAATGATTTCTGGGTGCTCGACCAAGCCGATACCTTCGGCGCCGATGGCCACGACATCAAGTTCGGCAACAATGCCACAACCATCAAGGACAGGCGCAAGGGGTCTGGTGGCTATAGCTTGCTGGCTGAAAGCACGGTCGATCACAATTCCTATTTCGGCATGCAGGGCCAGATCAACTTCCACCTGACGGCCGACTACGCTGGCCCCTTGAACTACTACTTCTTCGGCGACGACGACATGTGGGTGTTCCTGGTGAAGACCGATGAAGCTGGCAACATGATTCCCGGTACCGACGAGCTCATCTGCGACATCGGAGGCGTGCATCAGACCACCGGCTCCTACATCGATCTGCGCAGCAAGTTGCCAGTTGGCCGTGAAGGCCACTATGCCCTGCGCTTCTACTACACCGAGCGCGGCGCGGGTGGCTCCACGTGCTATATGCGCTTCACGCTGCCGTCGGTTTCGTGCCCGAACCCGCCGTTGCCCACGGGCTCCGTCCGCGTGTACAAGCAGGTCGATGCTGCCGATGGCTCGGAGGCCTATGACCAAGAATACGAGTTCAAGGCCACCTTCTTCAAGGATGCTTCAGGCACTGAGCTCAGCAATAACTACTACCTGGCGCGTTACAACAATAATGGCACGCTCCTGGGATTCGACGTCATAGCGAGCGGTGGCACGTTCAAGCTCAAGCACAATGAATACGCCATCATCAACTATCTGCCTCTTAACGCGACCTACAGCATCGAAGAAGTGAGCCCGGGCGACGAGTTCCAGGTGTCGTATGCGCACCAGAGCAACGGCGTGGTGACCACCAGCGAAGGCGACGATACCCCGCTCTCATTCGAAGGTGGCCAGATAACAGCATCGGCAGCTTCTTCGCGTCTGGTGTTCACCAACAAGCTCACCTACGAGCTGCCGGCCACGGGCGGCGCGGGCACTGCGTGGTTCTTCGCAGGAGGTGCGGTACTCGTGTGTGCTGGCGCCATGCTGCTTGTCCGGAAACGGCTCAGGCGTTCGTAAGCGGTTCTCGCAGCGTGGTGGATGGCGTTGCTAGTATGAGATGACTATGAGATAAACCTTTGCACTTGCAGGGAAAGCTCAAGCAAGATAAACTTCACGTAAACGAGAATTCAACGATTGCGTGGACTCGAGCGAAAGGACGGAAGGGATGACAAGAGTCAAAAGCTGTTTGAGCGCATTCATGGCTTTGCTGCTAGCATTGGCCATGATGCCCATGGTAGCCTTCGCGGCTGAGGCCGATGAGGGTGCCATCACCATCAACAATGCGATAGATGGCAAGGAGTACAGCGCCTATCAGATTCTCCAGCTGGAGAGCTACAACGCCGAGACGGGCGCCTACTCGTACACGCAGGTTCCGGGCAGCCCCTGGAACGAATGGCTTAACGGCGATGCGGTGAACGGCAAGTACCTGACCTTCGAGAACGGCTATGCCGTGCAGGTGCCCGATGCCGACTTCGCTGCATTCGCAAGCGAGGCCATGGCTTATGCGAAGGCTAAAGAAATCGCACCGACGGCTGGGCCCACGACCGCAGCTAGCGGAACCGTTTCATTCGAGAATCTACCCTTGGGCTACTATCTCGTAGACTCCTCGGTCGGCACCATCTGCTCGCTGGGCACCACGAACCCGAACGCTACCATCACCGAGAAGAACGATGTGCCAACCAATGCCAAGGAAGTTCAGGAGAACTCTACTGGCAATTGGGGTTCGACCAACGATGCGAAAATCGGCGATCCGGTGCAGTTCCGTAGCACTATCACGGGTCAGCCGGGCACGATCAGCTATGTATTCACGGACACCATGTCCAAGGGCCTGTCGTTCAACAACGATATCGTCATCACGCGTGGTGGCGAGACGGTCGCTGCCGACGGCAACTACGCCATCGCGGTGACGAGCACCGTTGCGGGCGAGACCGTCTTCACCATCACGTTCACGGATGCCTTCGTTGCCGATTTCGCGAGCCAGGCAGCCGTTGATGCTGCAACGAACGTCATCGTCGTGAGCTATAGCGCAACTTTGACCTCCGATGCCGTGATCGGCATGCCGGGCAACCCGAACAAGAGCGAGCTCTCCTATTCGAACGGCGATGTCACGCTGACCACGCCGGCAAGCGAGACGAAGACCTACGCATGGCCAATGGAGATCACCAAGTTCACCATGCGCGACGGTGCCGAGACTCTCTTGGCGGGCGCTGAGTTCAGCCTGGCATTGCAGGGCAGCGCTACTCCGATCAGACTTGTTCCCACCGACGTGGCGGATACCTATCGCGTTGCAACCGCTACTGATGAGAATCCCGTTACCACCATCACCACGACCTACTCCGGCAAGCTTTACATCCAGGGTTTGGACGCGGGTAATTATCAGCTCACCGAGGTGAACGCGCCCGAGGGCTACAACAAGCTTGCTGGCCCGGTGGCGTTCACGATCAACGGCACCACCGCTGGCGAGAACATGGGCCAGCTCGGAGGCGATTTCGTTGTTGATAATATCAACATCAAGGTTGAGAACAAGACCGGTCTGGTTCTGCCCTCCACCGGTGGTATCGGCACCATCATCTTCACCGTTGTGGGCGCTGTCATCATCATCGGCGCTGTGGCATTCCTGTTCGCACGCCGTCGTCATTCCAAGTCCGAGTAATTAGGCTTGCTTAGATAGCTAGCGACCAAGGCCCCCACCATGAGAAAGCACCGTTCGACCATCATCGCGGTTGCCATTCTCGTGGTGGGGGTTTGCATTTTCGCGTACCCCACCGTGAGCAACTGGTGGAACTCGGTTCACCAGTCCCAGGCCATCGATAGCTACATCGAAGCCGTGGCCGATTTGGACGAGGCGGAATACGAACGCGTGTGGAATAACGCCAAGGCCTACAACGAGGCGCTGGTGCAACGCACGCCTTCGCTCACGCTTTCGGCAGAGGCGCGCGTGAACTACGAATCCCAGCTCAACGTGTCGGGCAATGGGGTAATGTCCATTCTGGAGATTCCCTCCATCAACGTGCGCCTGCCCATCTACCACGGCACCGACAACGCGGTGTTGCAGGTTGCCATCGGGCATTTGGAGGGCACATCGCTGCCTGTTGGTGGCAAGAGCACCCATTGCGTGGTCAGTGGGCATCGTGGGTTGCCTTCCGCGGTTATCCTTTCCGACCTCGACAAGGTGCGCGAAGGTGACGTCTTCATGCTCCATACGCTCAACGAGACTCTTGCCTACGAGGTGGACCAGATTCGCATCGTGGAGCCACGTGAAGTCGATAGCTTGGTCATCGAGCCAGGCGAGGACCTCTGCACGCTGGTCACCTGCACGCCCTATGGCATCAATTCGCACCGACTGCTGGTGCGTGGGCATCGTGTTCCGGTGGCCGACGCCGACGGCGTGCTGTCTGACGCCATGCAGATAAGCCCGCTGCTGGTGGCGCTTTCGCTCGGCATTCCGCTGGCATTCGTCATCTTGGCCGTGAGCCTCATTCTCACGCGCAAGAAGCCCAAGACGCCTAGTGCCGAGCAAACGACCTCGAGCCAGTCGCCCCCAAGCGATCCCATAAGCTGATTCGGATTGCGCTTCGCTTTCCTGGAGCATACGCAAGGATATTGTCTTCGGTGCATAGCCCAGGTATCTTCGCGTGCCATTTGATGTGCGAGGATACCCGCACTGTAAAGCCTGGGTATAATGACAACTTGTGCTGAATGACCAATATGCTGTATCGATATAGAAAGCGAGTCACCATGCTTCCAGCCGAAGAGCAACTGCACATCATCGCGTCGGGCGTCGACCGCATCGTGCCCGAAAGCGCCCTGCTGGAGAAGCTGAAGCGCGGCAAGCCGCTGAACATCAAACTGGGTGTGGACCCTACCGCTCCCGACATCCATCTGGGCCATGCAGTGCCCCTGCGCAAGCTGCGCCAGTTCCAGGACCTCGGCCATGGCGTCACGCTCATCATCGGCGACGGCACGGCGCTTATTGGCGATCCGTCTGGCCGCAATTCCACGCGTCCGCAGCTTTCGCGCGAGCAGATCGAGCAGAACGCGCAGACTTACGTGGACCAGGCATTCATGATCCTCGACCCAGAAAAGACCACTCTGCGCCACAACTCGGAATGGATCTTATCCCTCGACATGGAGAAGCTGCTGTCGCTGCTGTCGCATTTCACCGTGGCGCGCATCCTCGAGCGCGACGATTTCCATAATCGCTACGCTTCGCAGCAGCCCATCAGCTTGCATGAGTTCCTGTACCCCGTTATGCAGGCTTACGACTCGGTAGTCATCGGGGCAGACGTGGAGATTGGCGGTTCGGACCAGCTGTTCAATCTGCTAGCAGGCCGCGAGCTGATGGAGAAGCTGGGCATGGAGCCACAGGTGTGCCTCACGCTTCCGCTTTTGGAAGGCACCGACGGCGTGCGCAAGATGTCGAAGAGCTATGGCAACTACGTGGGCCTCACCGATGCCCCCGAGGAGATATTCGGGAAGGTGATGTCCATTCCCGACGAGCTCATGGTGAAGTACCTGCGTTTGGCATCCACCATGCCCGTTGAGGAAGTCGATGCCATCGAGCAAGGCCTTGCTGCCGACGAGTTACACCCCAATGTGGTGAAGCGCCAGCTGGCCCGCAACATAACCGAGGCTTATCATGACGGCGACGCTGCGGCTGCTGCCGAGGAGCATTTCGACCGCATTCACAAGCAGCACGAAGTGCCCGACGACATCGATCTCTACGATGGCGAAGTTGCCGTGAACGACGAAGGCCTCGTGTATTTGGCTGGTCTTATCGCCGATGCGGGCTTGGCGCAGAGTGCAGGCGAAGCACGGCGCCTCATCGATCAGGGCGGTGTGAAGGTGAACCAGGTTGCTGTGCCAGCGAAGCACTACAACGTAGATCCCGCCGAGCTTTCGGGTGCGGTGCTGCAAGTGGGAAAGCGCAAGTTCATCCGTCTTCCCTAAGCCAGTGTTTGGCGATTACGCGAGCATCGATATCGCTCTACCTATATATATGTATGGGTCGGCATCTGCTCCAGAAGCAGCATGCTAAATTGTGCAGGTATTGTGAAGTCGATTGTTTATCAAATTGTTCGTTGACTCGGGTATTTGAAGCGAGTAATATACCACCTTGCGCCGCTTCGCACGGATGCGGCACGCAGGTGGCCTGGAAAACGGCCGCCGACCTGCTCGAAGAGGGCAGGCGGACCTTGAAAACCGGATACTGGACG
>CANOHY010000072.1 GCA_947565915.1 uncultured Eggerthellaceae bacterium
GCAAGTGTCGTGAAGCCCACTATGGCATTCATCGGCGTGCGAATATCATGCGACATGTTCAGCAGGAAGAGGCTCTTGGCTTGGCTCGCGCGATTCGCATCGCTTAAAGCCTGCTCAAGCAACAGCTTTTTCTCCAGCTCGTCCCTAATCTGCTGATCGACGTTCCTGAAGCCGATCACCACATGCGATCCGCCCTTCATGCCGTCTACTGATACCACGCTAACCTGACGATAGAACGCTTTCTCGTCTCTGCGCACGTGAAAGAGCTGCTCGAAGCGCGGCTTGGTCGCAAGCTCGCGGCGGATGTTCTCGGGCGAGAGCACGTCGCGCATCATGTCGCGCTCGTCTTCCTCCACGCGCACGTCAATATAGGCATTGACCGCATCCTTCAGGGTTATGTTATCGTCGAAGATGCCGGCCAGATCGCCGTCGGTTTCAGTATCGAGACGCAACAACTCGCCAGATTCGTCATCCAGGTTGAAGGCCATGGCAATCACGTAATCGCTGGTCAGTGCTTGGATGAGATTGCGCTGATTGCGCTCGCGTTGTTCCTCGGAATGCTTTTGATCGGTTACATCAAGGAGGAAGCGCTGAATATAGCGTTCCCCATCTTTCTCGATCATCTTCAAATCGCCCATCACGTGAACTATCGTGCCATCGTCATGCTGGACGCGATACTGCACGGAAACGCTATCGCCCACATGGTCCAATTGCGCGATGGCAGCCTTCAGGCGCTCTTGGTCTTCAGGCACAACCGAAGAGGCCACCATGGAGAAGCCTCCATCCACGAGGTCTTCCAGGCTCGCGTATCCCAAGATGTCCAAAGCGCTTTGGTTCACGCCCAGCACATGCAATCCATCCAGGCTATGGATGAGCACGCCGCAATCAAGGGTCGTGAAAATAGTTTCCAGAGTGTGGTTCTTCTCGATCAGGTCCTTCTCGTACGCACGCTCCTGAGTCACGTCGATGCCCACGCCAACAGTGCCCATCACCTGGCCATCTATGTCGTAGAGCGGCGATTTGTACGTGGTGAGCAAATGGGGCTCGTCTCCAACGAGAACCTGCTCTTCTGATATGCATGTCTTTCCCGAAGCCATGACGGCGTTCTCCGATGCGATGCAGACAGGGTCATCCTCCTCGACATCCCAAATATAGGCATGGCGCTGCCCCTGCACCTGAGCCTTCGTCTTCCCAACTGTTGCGCAGAAGCAGTCGTTGACCTTCTCGTGCACGCCCTCTTTGGTCTTGTACCACACCAAGGAGGGAATCGAATCGATGGTGGTATCCAGGTACTGGTTCACTTGCCAGAGGTCGGCAGCCTGCTTGCGTTGCTCAAGGAGACGCTGCAGCTTGAACTGCAGCTGAGCATCTTCAACAGGAGCGAACCACACGTCTTCGAGTTGGTCGAGGATCGGCTGCAGCTCAACGAAGGCTGAATGCGGCACCACGACTACCACGCTCGCATCGGGCTTCGCCGCCTGAAGCACCCCACGCGCCTGATCGAGCACCCCTTCGGCAGGCAGATTCGCAATCACCATATCCGATGTTGCCGCCGTTGCGCCATCGCCCAGCGAACCACCCACCACTTCACAGGTGAACGACTCCGGCACCACGAGCGACTGGGCAACGCCAAGCGCCTCTTCTCCGAGTCCCAGAAGACAGATTCTCAATGCGCAGCTGTACACGTGCACACACTCCTTATCGGCTTTTGACCATGATTATATCGCGAACGAAAGCATGCCGATTGGCAAATCGCCAATGATGCATAGCGGCACACGACGCTGACCTTGTCTCTTATTGTGCATTGGGTGAGCAAGCTTTCAATTCGCCTCGTTGGCGTTTAAGATGGAGCTAGCCGCTTTTCGACGTTATAAGGAGACCGAGCTGAACGCCTCAACTCCCGACAATCAACCTATGCCAACCACCGATGAGGGAAAGCAGACCATCCTCATCGTCGACGACAGCATGATGAACCGCTCCCTTCTGGCCGACATGGTAGGCCCGAACTACAACATCATCGAAGCCGAGAACGGCAAGCAAGCCGTTGCAGAGCTTCAGAAGTTCGGGACGTCCATCTCGCTCGTGTTGCTCGACATCGTGATGCCCGAGATGGATGGCTTCGAAGTGCTCGCCGTTATGAACTCCAACAACCTCATCCGCGAGGTGCCGGTGATCATGGTTTCATCCGAAACCGAGTCGTCCTACATCGAACGCGCTTACGAGCTGGGAGCCACCGACTTCATCAGCCGACCCTTCGATCAGAACATCGTCAGTCGACGCGTTCAGAACACCATCATGCTCTACGCGAAGCAGAAAGCTCTGATTGGCATGGTTGCCGATCAGATCTACGAGCGCGAGAAGGCGAACAGCCTGATGGTGGCCATATTGAGCCATATCGTGGAATTCCGCAATGGCGAGAGCGGCTTGCATGTGCTGCATGTGTCCACCATGACCGAGCTGCTGCTGAACCAGATAGCGCGCAAGACCGACAAATACAACCTCACGCCCGCCGACATCTCCCGCATCGCCATGGCATCCAGCCTTCACGACATCGGCAAGATCTCCATCCCCGACTCCATCCTCAACAAGCCTGGTAGGCTCACCGACGAGGAATTCAACCTTATGAAAGCGCATGCCGCTATTGGTGCGAACATGCTCGACGATGTGCCGGTCGGGAAGGGTGACCCGCTGGTGCTGACCGCACGAGACATCTGTCGCTGGCACCATGAGCGCTACGATGGGAAGGGCTATCCAGATGGGCTTGTGGGCGAAGAGATTCCCATCTCGGCCCAGGCAGTCTCCCTTGCCGACGTCTACGATGCGCTCACCAGCAAGCGCGTCTACAAGGAAGCCTATTCGCACGAGAAGGCCATCGAGATGATCTCGGGCGGTGAATGCGGCGCCTTCAACCCGTTCCTGTTGGAATGCTTCCTCGATATTGCCGATGACATCCAAGAGCAGCTGCGCCTGAACTCTCTTTCGCGCGACAGCGACAAGGAGATACACAAGATCGTAGACTCCGCGTTGGAGCCTGTTGCAAACGATGCATCGAGTCGCACGTTGAAGCTGCTCGATTACGAGCGTATGAAGTACCATTTCTTTGCATCAATGTCCAACGAACTGCAATTCGAGTACACATCCGATACCGACGTGCTCGTGTTCTCCGAGTGGGGGTCGAGCAACCTAGGGCTACCCGAGGTGATTGAAGATCCTCTCCATAACGAGCAGCTGCAAAAGCTCATTGGCAGCAGCACGCCTCAAGCCATCAGCAGCGCGCTTAGGCGCACAACCTACGACAACCCCGTCACGCGATTCGAGTTCCAGGCCTTAGTGGAAGGTGAGCCGCGTTGGTATCAGATCACCGCGCGCGCTATTTGGGATGCCGAGGATCCGACCGCATTCTATGGGGCTATCGGCAAAGTGGTGGACGTGCACGAAAACCATGAGCGTATCGTCACGCTCGAGCACGACGCCTCTCACGACTCGCTCACCGGGCTTTACAACCACGCCTTCGCCAAAAAGGAAATCCAGGATCGAATGGAGAAGCGGCCCGACAACTGCTTCGTGTTCATCGTTCTCGACATGGATCATTTCAAGGACATCAACGACACGTATGGGCATCTCACAGGCGACCGCGTGCTCCATCATCTTGCAAAGCGGCTCGAGGGAAGCGTACGCGGAAACGATATCGTGGCGCGCGTGGGCGGAGACGAGTTCTTCGTTTGCATGGAGTGCATCGACCCCGAGCCTCTCGTCGAGCGCATCTACAACACAGTTACTGGCGTTTACGATGGCCACGACATCTCTGTGAGCATGGGCATCGCCTTCGCCCTGGGCAAGGAGCGCACCTACGACGAGCTGTTCCGCAGTGCCGATAACGCGCTTTACGAGATGAAGCGCGCAGGACGGGGCGGATACGTGTTCTGCGACAACCAAGCTGCGCAAGACGATGCGCATACGGCGCTCTCTTCCATCGACGGCTCTGAATCCAGCGATGCAGGATTAGCCGAACGGCCTTAGGCTTCTTGGCACCCTCTTTGATAAAGTGACGCCTCGCTGCCTTTCGACAGCGAGGCGTTTTCTCATCTCGCCATTTCCTCGAAAGCTAAGCCTACCAAGGCTTCGTGGGTTTCGCGTCCTTTAGGCCAACAATCGGAATTCGCGAACGCATGAGGACCGACCACAAGGTGATTCCGATCACCAGAGCGATGACGGTGGTCGCACCAAGCTCGATGATGTAGTTCGTATAGGGAATGAGCGGCACCAACATGCCAATGGACCCAACCACGCCACGACCAAAGCTTATGACAGCCGATGCGTTGCCAGCATCGTGCTTGTTCTGATCGAGCAATATGTTGGTGATATAGGGGCGCATGCATGCTTGCATAATGGGCACGATCATGCTCAGCAACCAGAACACGATGAAGCTTGTCTGCCCCACCAGCAATATGAGAGCGCCACCTACGCATGCGATTACAAGCGCGCCCAAGGTGAACAGCTTCACTCCCGTGCGCTTCGATACCTTCGCATATATGACCGGCCCGAAGACACCTACCACCGAGGCTGCCGTGAAGAAGATGCTGTAGCCCACTTCGCTCAAGCCAAATTGCACCATATAGATGTAGGAAGCCACCGCCACGTATGCCATGAAGCTCAGTTCCAACATGGAAGTGGCCAAGAGCAGCAGCATGAAGCCCTTGTTCCTAGCTACGCCCACCAGGCGTTTCGACACAACTGCCACTCCTCCTTCGATCCTTCCCTCGTCAGGAATGGTTTCCTCGAAGAGAAACGACAGCAGCAACGTGAACCCGCCAACAACCGTGAGCACCCAAAACGACATGCGCCAACCGAAGTTACTGATAATCGCTGCGCCGATAAGCGGAGCAACGATGGGCCCGATAGTGAAGAGCACTTGCATGATCGCCAGCACGCTTCCGCGATGCTCGGGCACGAAGGAGTCCTTGATCACAGCGATGCTGATGGTAGACGCGCCACCAGCCCCGATTCCCTGAAAGAGGCGCGCCACGATGAGCACCTCGATGTTGGGGGCTAAGGCGCACGCTATGCTGCCCGCGAAATAGAGCGCATACGTGGCGATGAACGATGGCCTTCTTCCGAACCGGTCGCTTATGGGCCCGAAGACCAGCATGCCTATGGTGAACAAGATGAAGAATCCCGACAACGTGAGGTTGACCAGGTCGGGGGTCGTATGGAAGTACTCCCCCATTTGAGGTATGGCTGGCGTGTACATATCGAGGGATATGGGAGTCATGAACGAGGATATGGCAAGAAGCGTCATCAATCCAACCACTCGCAGCTTCTTCTGCGGAACCACTAGCCACGAGCCCAAA
>CANOHY010000073.1 GCA_947565915.1 uncultured Eggerthellaceae bacterium
TGCGATGAGCTGTCCGAGGGAGGCGCGCAAGCGCAGCAAGACGATAGCGTTCTGGGTAACGCCGGGACAAGCCGCAGAGATCGACGAGATGGTGAGGACGAGCGGCCTCACAAAGCAGGACTACCTTCTCACGCGAGCCCTGGAGCGCGAGGTGGTCATAGTGCCGAGCAGCCGAGTGGTGAAGAACCTGCGCAAGAAATCCGAGAGGATCGCAAAGAGGCTAGAGGTTCTCGCGAGCGCGGGCGAACTGAGCGATGCTTTACTCGATGAGATCAGGTGGCTCACCGGCCTCATGGCGGCGTTCGCGAGATACGGCGAGGAGGAATTCGACGCGGTGGAGAGGATCATCGACCTCAGCCGCGACTGACGGCCTGTTCCATATGCCTCGCGGCCTCTCTTGTGGAATCTCTGCGAAGAATGACCTTAGCGAACCTAAGAGAACCTTAGCTCGATGCCCTCGAACAAGGGCATCCCTTCTTTCGAATACCATCGGATCTAACCGATCGACCTAGAAGAGGAGGGATGCCCATTCGATTCGCTTATTAATTGACATATTCATCCGAAAGACCGATTCGGGGTACCGGTCGACAATGCTCAAAACCCTGTTACGAGTTGTGGATTTCGGACTCTCGTGATGACGCTTTTCGAGCTCGTTTCGCGGACGTGCAAGCTCTTGAACTGGGCAAACGCCTCCGTGCAAGCCACTTGTGCCCTACTCCCACTCGATCGTTGCAGGCGGCTTCGGCGTGATGTCGTATACCACGCGATTTATCCCTTCAACCTCGGCAACTATGCGGCTGCTCACGCGCGAGAGCACGTCGTAGGGCAGCTTCGCCCAATCCGCGGTCATGGCATCGCTTGACTCCACGGCGCGCATGATAATCGGGCGCTGGTAGGTGCGCTCGTCTCCCATCACGCCAACGCTGCGAATGTCGGGCAGCACGCAGAAGTACTGCCATACGGAGCGCTCTACCTCGGGCCCACCAGCACTCAATCGTTCAATCTCCCCGTTTCTTTCGCCCGTCTCCTCGAACAGCTTGGCATTGTATGCATCAAGCTCTTCGCGAACTATTGCATCGGCTTCCTTCAAGATGGCAAGCTTCTCGGGCGTCACTGCGCCGATGATGCGAATAGCAAGCCCGGGGCCCGGGAAGGGCTGGCGGTTAACGAGGTAGTCGGGTAGTCCCAGCGCGGTACCAAGTTCCCGCACCTCGTCCTTGAAGAAGTGATCGAGTGGCTCGATAAGGTCGAACGACACGCCTTCGGGGAAGGGAATGAGGTTGTGATGACTCTTGATGGTCGATGCCTTGCCACCAGTCTTGCGCGCGCCGCTCTCGATGATATCGGGATAGATGGTTCCCTGCGCGAGGTACTTCACAGGCTCGCCGTCATCGGCAAGGCTTTGCGCCACCGAGAAGAACTCTTTCCAGAACTGCGACCCAATAATGCGCCGCTTCTGCTCGGGGTCGGTCACGCCATCGAGCAGCGCCGCATAGCGCTCCTCGGCATGCACGTGGATGAAGTTAACGTCGAACCGCGTCGTGAATATCTCCTCGACTTCCTCGGGCTCGCCCTTGCGCAGCAGCCCGTGGTTCACGAACACGCACACGAGCTGCTTGCCGATGGCCTTCGAGCACAGCGCTGCTACCACCGACGAGTCCACGCCGCCCGAAAGCCCGAGGATCACGCGATCGGCGCCGACCTTCTGGCGTATGTCGCGCACGGCATCGTCGATGATCGAGTCCATACGCCAGCTCGGCTCGATGCCCGCAATGTCGAAGAGGAAGTTGGCGAGCATCTGCTGTCCATAGGGCGTATGGCGAACTTCGGGGTGAAACTGCGTGGCGTAGAGCTTGCGCTCAGGGCATTCCATGGAAGCAACCGGGCAGGTTTCTGTCCGCGAGGTAACAACGAACCCTTCGGGTACTTGCGAAACCGCATCGCGGTGGCTCATCCATACGGTCTGCTCGCAGGGCGTGTCGGCGAAGAGCGGCGATGGTGCTTGCCCTTGGTCATCCGTAGCGCAGTCGTCATCCATGCGGTAGATGGTCGCAGGGCCATATTCGCCTTTGTCGGTGTGGCTCACCACGCCGCCGAGTGTCTTGGCCATGATCTGCTGACCATAGCAGAACCCGAGCACTGGGATGCCCAGCTCGAATATGCCAGGGTCGACAGAAGGCGCATCCTCGGCATACACGCTTGCAGGGCCGCCCGACAGGATGATGGCGCTGGGTTGCAGCTCGCGCACCTCCTCTGCGCTGATGTCGCACGGAACCATCTCGGAATACACCTGCAGATTGCGCACGCGGCGTGCTATAAGCTGGCCATATTGCGCACCGAAATCGAATACGAGGACCTTATCCATTCCTTCTCCTAGCATGGTTGCCCGCATTAGCGGATGGGCGTTCTGGCATCGATGCTCGACTTGCACGCCCACTGCGCGTACTTCCCTTTGGCGCCGTAGCGTCTTCACCATGATGCCTACGGCGTGTTTCGTCGGTGTTACGCGCAACGCGAACGTGCGCAGACGCATCGCGGTCTTCCGACTCAGCAAACTTGTTGCTTGTTGGCGCATGACGAATGGCGCCACGCGAAGAGCGGGAACTACCGTGGCCTTGCTCCTCGTCACCAAAAAGATTCGGGAGCCTCTTGAACAGCAGCGGCACCGCGAACAACGATAAGATGCAAAGCAATGCCAGCGTGACCAGCTTCGCAATGTTATAGGGCAAAACCAACTTGAACAGCGCGCCGCCCACAACATAGGTCAAGCCAGCAACGGCTACGCCCGCTACAAAGCGCACAATACGGTTCTTGACCGTAAGGCCTGCCGTAGAGAATCCGACAAAGCGGCGTTCGAGAAGCCAGCCCAAAGCCATGCCCATATAGGCGCCTACGGCTTCATAGCTGCCCTTCAGCATGGATTCGGGATCTACCAGCAGTTCGCCATCGACGTAATCCAGAGGGTAGGGCTTTAATGCGAGCACTACCAAGGAGGCAATGCATGCAATGCAGATGGCCACAACAGCTACGATATCCTTATTATGACCAGGCATCAGGGCATCATAGCGCTCGATCCATCTGAGGAAGCAAGAAGCAAGCGCGATGGACATGATGGCAATGCAAAGGCCAACCAGCACGTCTTGCGGCGTGTGCACTCCCAAGTAGTTTCGCGAAAAGGCAATTATGAGGACGCAAAGCACGCAAACTATGCTCAACCAAAGGTGCTTCTTGCGCGCACTCCAGGCGAATGATCCCAAAACAGTGCCTGCTCCATTGGTGTGACCGCTGGGAAACGAGTAACCACCCGCTCCTTCGATGGCATCGGCGGTGGGCAGCACGCGCGTATCGCGGATCCAGGGGCGATAGATGCAAAACAGATTCTTCATGAATTGGCAGATGAAGTTCCCCGTTGCGAAGGCGAAGCAGGCAAGTTGCCCCGCGCGCTTGTCGATGCACCAGTACACGATAAGGGCCAGGGCTACAAGCGCCGGGCCATCAGCTACATACGAGAACCAAAGGAAGAACTGCTCGATTGCGCCTGGCAGCGAATCGCGTGCAGATTGCAGAGCGAGCAGGTAGTCTATATCCATGAAACCTCTCCTTGTTCGCCATCATGGTAACGCTACATTGGCTAAGATTTGCTATTATGACCGAACTCTGCAAACGAATGGAAAGGGAGCATGCAATGCCCGATAAATCCAATATCGAGAGCATCGAAGCACACCGTGAAAGCATCGACGCCATCGACCGGCACATCGTGGACCTTCTCAACCAGCGCGCCATGGAATCGCTGCAGATTCGCGACCTCAAACCTGGCGCCCATATGGGCCTTTACGATGCCAGGCGCGAAGAGGAGATCCTCACCAAGGTGAGCGAATACAACGAAGGTCCGCTCTACAGCGAGCACCTGCGCGAGATCTATGCCACCATCCTGAAGGTCATGAAGGAGGCACCTTCTCTATGAGCGAGAACAAGTATCCAGCATTGCCCGATTTAGGAACCAAGACCGACGAGATAGAGATATTCGCTGGTCCGTGCTCGGTAGAATCCGAGGAGCAGTTCTTCCAAGTGGCCGAAACAGTTGCCGACCTTGGCCTGCGTTGGGTTCGCGGTGGTGCCTTCAAGCCGCGCACCAATCCCCATTCGTTCCAGGGCTTGGGCGAAGAGGCGCTGCAGATCATGCAGGCGGGGGGAGAGAAGTATGGGCTCAAGACGCTCACCGAAGTCATGGACTCCGAGCACATCAGCCTGGTTCAGCGCTATTGCGATGGCATCCAGGTGGGAGCGCGTAACTTCCAGAACTTCAGCTTGCTGAAGAACATTGGCATAGCCACGGCGAAGACGGGAACCATGGTGCTCTACAAGCGTGGTTTCGCGGGCACCATCGGTGAGTGGCTCGCAGCTACCGAATACATCACGAACCATGGCAACAACAATGTGGTCCTCTGCGAGCGAGGCCTTCGAACCTTCGAAACAGCAACCCGCTTCACCATGGACATCAGCGCTGTTCCCGTAATCCATAAGCAGTCGTTGTTTCCCATCTGCCTGGACGTGTCGCATCCAGCTGGGCAGCGCGACTTGGTGCCCTCGCTCGCGAAGGCTGCAGTTGCGGTTGGTGCCGATTCAATCATGATAGAAGTGCATCCCGATCCCGCCAAGGCGCTCTCCGACGGAGCACAGCAGCTCACACCCGATCAATTCCGTGCGCTCGTCGGCGAATTGCGCGAGATAGCAGCTGTGTTTGGAAAGAAGATCGTATAGCCCATAACATGGTTTGCTCGCGCCCTTCGCGCATGCGATTTCGCAAGTGCTTACATCCAGCAACCACAAGTAGTAATTGTGGTTGCTTTTTTGTAAAGATAATCCAAAAGAACTCACATCAAATTGAGCTATAGTCTGTAACAGAAATAAATATTATGTTCTTGTTTGCATCGGTGAGCGGTACGAGAGGACGTATTACATGCACGACCATGGTTCTCACGGCAGCTGTTCTTCCAAAGAGGAGCAAATCGCGCTCCTGTCTTATCTCGTTTCTCATAACGAAAGCCATGCGGAAGAGATTCATGAGATAGCTCATGGTGCGAGCGGAGAGGCTGCCGCGCTTCTCCACGATGCCACCGACCTCTTCCATGAGGGCAACAAGAAGCTTGCAGAAGCCCTCGAGCTCATCAAGGAAAACTGATATGTGCTTGTCTGACGTCTATCAGAT
>CANOHY010000074.1 GCA_947565915.1 uncultured Eggerthellaceae bacterium
GGAAACCGAGGACCTGGTGCAGAGCACGCTTTCCGAAGCACTCGAGCATAAGGAAAACCTCTTCAGCGAGCTCACGCGCGACTTCTCATCCGACATCCAAGTGGAGACGCTCGCCGAACTGGAAGCCCTCAATCGGGTCATCGAAGGGTACAACCTTTCGGCCGATATCAACCTGGAGAAGCTCAATCGCACGCGCCTGCTTCTCAAATGCCCCTACTTCGCCAAGATTACGCTGACCTTCGAGCAATCGGGAAACACCAAGGACATCTACATTGGCGCAGCGGGCATGACTGACGGCAACCGTCGCCATTTCATCGTAGATTGGCGCAGCCCCATCGCAGAGGTTTACTACAATCGAGAGAACGGCCGCACTTCCTATGAAGCCAACGACCGCATGATTGACGTCGACTTGAAGCTACGACGCCAGTTCGACATAGCAGGGCGCACGCTGAGGGCCTATTTCGACACCACGGTGGCTATCGAAGACCCGCTTCTGCTGGCAACGCTCGCACGACGCCACTCGGACAAGCTCGAAGCCATTACCACTACCATCCAAAAGGAGCAGAACCAGGTCATTCGCCATGCAGACGTGCCCGCGTTGCTGGTGCAAGGCGTGGCTGGCTCGGGCAAAACCTCTGTGCTGCTTCAACGCATCGCCTACCTCTTCTATCGCGAACGCGACACGCTCAAGCCCGAAGATGTCTACCTCATCACGCCCAACCCCGTGTTTCGCAGCTACATCGATAGCGTTCTGCCCAACATGGGCGAATCGAATCCGCAGATTCTCACTTGGAATGCGCTCATGGAGCATGAGGGCCTAAGTGGCCGCGGCATCGCTCGCGCCGATAGCTGGCCCAACCTGCAAGCCATCGACGCACAGCTTGAGGGGTTTCAACTGGAACCAACCGACATCGTAGACATACGCGTGGGCAAAGAGCGCGTTATCACGGCTTCATCTATCCGCAAATCGCTCGATGCCTACAAGCGCTTGCCCTTAGGGCCACACCGGCTCACGCTTGTTATAGAGGACTTGAAGGACAAGTTGGCACAGCGCGTCATGCGCCTAGCCAAAGACCTTGACGAGCAAGAAGCGCTGGCCGAGCTTTCCACCGATGAGCAGCTGAGCGTGTTCGGTCAGGTGATTGCGCCCTTCGGAGAAGACGAGGCCTTCGAGCTTACCCGGCAATGGCTGTTGCATCGCTACCGCGACGTAGAGCATGCGCTCGAGAACGGCGATTGGCTGCGCATCGACCGCATTGGGCGGCGCTTGCTGGGAAAAGAAACGCTCGACGAGACGGAATGGCTCTATTTGAAGCTGGCCCTAGTTGGCGGAGGCGAGCGCAAGGCGCGCTATGTCATGATCGACGAGGTGCAGGATTACACGCCAGCGCAGCTAGCTGTGCTGGCGCGTTACTTCTACAACGCCCACTTCCTCATGTTGGGCGATGCGCACCAAGCAGTGGTGAAGGGAACGGCTAGCTTCGTCCAGATTCGCGAACTCTTCTCCAAGACGCACGGAAGCATAGATACCTGCTCGCTTATGATCAGCTACCGTTCCACACCCGAGATCATAGGCCTGTTCAGCAGGCTCTTGCCCGAAGACGAGCGCATACAGGTCGACTCGGTGCAGCAGCCCGGAAAGCCCGTGCGCCTGATTGAGACGATGTCCAACGAAGAGTACGACGAAACCCTGCGCCGCGAACTGCAGGAGCTCTTGGACAAAGAGGGCCTTTCGGCTTGCATCGCCCTTGACCGCGACCGTGCGCGCCATGCTGCCGGACTGCTCGACGACCCGCGCCTTGCATTGCTCGACGCCGACGCCACGCTTCCCCAAAACGGCGTGGTGGTGCTCGATGCGCGCTTAGCCAAAGGATTGGAATTCGACCGCGCCATCGTTCTCGGCGCTGAAGAGGCGAACGTGCGCGAGCGACCGCTCTTTCTCAGACGGCTCTATACCGCGCTTTCGCGCGCCATCCATGAACTCGCTGTGATTTCGAATGGACCGCTCTGCGCAGAGCTGCGCAATCAGCACTAGACATGCATAGTGTCGATTAGCTGCATCTTGAGCAAGTCTTAGCTAGCTTAGCTTCCCGAAGAGCAGCTCGGCATCCTTGAAGCCCTTGGCATAGAGATCCTCGATGGCCGACCGGTCTTTGGTGAGCGTTCTCATCTTCCCGATGCTATCGGGCGCCAAGATGATCGCCTTGCCCTCGCGCTCGTATTTCTTTGCGATGTCGAGCTGCAGGTTATACAAGCCAGCACGGTTGCGTAGCGCCTCGGCAATGCGCGGATACACCGGAGCGATGATGCGAGCGAAGCGGGCATCGTTGCGGTTCGTGCGATAGAAGCCCCGAGGGCGCGTGAGCACCACGACCACTTTTTCGCATCCAGCTTCGAGAGCCTTGCGAACCGGGATGGGGTCGGAAAGGCCCCCATCGAAGCAAGGACGTCCATGCACCGGATACGGCTTGCTTGCTCCTGGAAGCGCCGATGAGGCCTTGATGGCGCTGTAATCATCTTGCGCCATGTCGTCCAGCCCGAAATAAACCGGCCGGGCCGTTTGCGCATCGGTTGCCACCACCACAAGCTCCTTGCCCGATTCGAGCGCCGCCTGGAAGTCCAGAGGGTACTCGCCGCCAGAGTTCGTAAGCTCGCCGTAGATGTAATCCAAGTCGACATATTGCCGCGTACGTGCCATCACGCCCAGGCCCATGTATTGCGGGCGAAAGCTGTAATTGGAATAGAACGCGAAGTTGCGGCCGACCTGACCAGCCATGTAGGAAACAAGGTTGGCTGCTCCCGCCGATACGCCGACGCAATAGTCGAACGAAATGCCCTCTTCCATGCAGCGGTCAAGCACGCCAGCGCCATAGACACCGCGCTCGCCGCCTCCCACGTCAACTATGCCGATCATCGCTTCCTCCTTGGCACGCGTGCGGCTAAGCGCAAGGGTTGGCGTCAACGGACGTGCTAGTAGATCGCCACCGCCATGCTGCCGCAAGCCTCGAATATCTCTTGGAAACGCTGTGCATCGCGCTCGACGAAACCCTCCATCGGGTCGCTCACCAGCACCTTGTCGTCATTCAGCCCGAACATTACAACGCAATGCTCGTTGCTGTACCATTCGCGGCCGTGATCAAATGAGCCCGTGAAGTCTGGATCCACGAAACCCATCGTGGTCCACGTAAGCACAGGATACCCACGCAAAACGAGTGCCTTCACGAGGTTGAACGACTTGCCCGTAAGATCGTAGGCGTGATAAGTGGACCCGATTGACAGCAGATAACTATTAGCTGCATTCGCGATTCCCTCGGCAAAGCCGCCACCCGCATAATAGGGATTTCCCGAATAGCCCGTAGCGAAATGGCCATCTATGTTCAAATGGTCGTTCACCACTTGGTGGATATCAGTGTTGAGTCCCATGGCGTCCAGCACGATATCCAACGAGACCAGTTCGCAACCGCCTGGCATCACGTCAGATTGCATCTGGCTTTCCACGCGCTCAACAAAGGAAGCACTTGGCACATTGGCCACAAGGTCGATAGCCTCGCGCGCCTCGGGAGCCAGATTGCTCTCGGGCACTTGCACGGGGCTTGGAGTTATGGCTTCTGCGGAAGAATCCGAGATGAGCGAACGAGAGCTATAGGAGCTATCGAGAGCTTCGTTTTGGTCGATGGAAATGAGAAGCCGGTTGAAGGAGAACGGGATTACGATGATGGCTGCAGCTAGAACCAAGGTGACAGCAGCCTTGCGATAATCGCGATGGGGTTTGACCGCAGCAGCATGGCGACCAACACCACGAGCATGAGCTCCCGCGCGTTTCACATGTTTGCCCAAAGAAGTAGGCATGGTCTCCTTAACCTATAGAGAATGCGCCTTTCGAGCGCATGTTCAAAGCTCTGCTCGCACAACCATCGGTAGTGGTTTGCAAAATATACTTATACCATATCGGGTAGTGGCCCATCAATGAGAAATGAGCGCAAAAATGGAAAAGCGCCTGCAATCGCAGACGCTCGTCGTTTGCTGGCTGGGGTGCAGGGATTCGAACCCCGATAGCTGGCACCAAAAACCAGAGTCCTGCCATTGGACGACACCCCAGTGCTCGCTGGTGGGCCCTGGGGGACTCGAACCCCCGACCTTGGGATTAAAAGTCCCCTGCTCTACCAGCTAAGCTAAGGGCCCAACAAACTTGCGAAGGCTATTCTACCAAACCAATCCCAGATGACAACCAGCTACTGCATCTCTAAGCGCAGTTAAACTAGACGAAGCTAATCCGCGGCGAATACCGAAGTCATCCTTTGTGCTTCTATGCGCTAACCGCTTTCTTCGGCCGACCAGCACCACGCGGCGAAGCAAGTCGGGCATCCACGCTTGCCAGCGTTATCCATGTATTGCGCCCATCCTTCCACCCATCCAGAAGGCCGCTTTGCACCATAGCTGTTATACGACCCCGGCTTACCCCAAGCATTTCTGCAGCCTTAGAAGCCGATACCTTTTCCACATCGTCCAAAGAAGCGTCTACGGATACAACTACACGAACCCCATCATGCGAAAGTTCGTTACCAAAAGATGCAAGCGGAGGCACTTCGCCCCTCATCAAGTAATCGCAGATGGCCTCTCGCAATAGATCAGCAGCAGACTCACAAGCGTCGGCAACATCTTCTCCTTGGGTTATCCCAGAAATGTCAAAAGACTCGATAATCCATTGCCCTTCGCCGCGCCACATCTCGAATTCGTAGACATACTGCATATCGCTAACCTT
>CANOHY010000075.1 GCA_947565915.1 uncultured Eggerthellaceae bacterium
CGATACACCGCTTGAGTCTGACTTGTAGCCGCATAGGCTTCCTCTGCACTCGTGGTCTGAGTGACTACTAAGGTACTGCAAATCATGATGAGCGTGGCTGCGACCAGTGCTGCCGCCTTTGAGACTGTCTTTTCCATCCGAACCTCTGCTTCTCGTCGCTGCTCCTCATGCGCAGGAATCGGCGCATACTGTCCGTTGCTTAGTATATGTAGCAAAAGTCGTGCAATCAATGTGCCTAACGGAATCTAAACGGTTGCATGTCGGCTGATTGATGGTGCGGAGAAGCTGTGCGCGTCCTTCAGGTGCCTTTGCTATCTTCGATTCGAAGGAACGAGACCACCGAAGGAGGGCGATTGCCATGACAGAGTTCACTGACAAGATGCATGATGCCGCAACGCATGTGAAGGAAGCTGCGAGCGATTTTGCCGAGGGCGTTGGATCTGCTGCCGCTGCTGCAAAGGAGAACGTTGCGGAGTTCGCAGGCGATGTGAAGGGCAAGGCAGGTGATTTCGCCGATGCCGCTTCAGACAAGTTGGGCGACGTGAAGGATGCCGCTGCCGACAAGATTGGCGATGTGAAGGAAGCTTTGAGCGAGCGGGCTGGGCAGACGAAGGAGGCCGCAGCCGACGTCAAGGCAGATGCCAAGGAAATGGCAGAAGACGTCAAGGACGACTACGGCAACTAAGTGCTCGATTATGAGCATACCGAATGGCGAGCGGGCGCATGAGCGCTCGCTCGCGCGCGTCTGGGATAATGGGATCGATTTGCAAGAGAAGGGAGATAGGTGATTTGCATGGCCGAGAAAGTTGCGATCTTCGTTGCGGATGGAACCGAACCGGCAGAGGCCATCGTTCCTGCCGACATATTGAGCCGGGGTGGTGTTGAGGTGGACCTGGTGGGCATCATGCCTGATGCGCTGGTGAGGTTCGGTCAGGGCATCTGCATCCAGGCCGATGTGAGCATTGCAGACTTCAAGGCAGACGATTACACCATGCTGGTCATCCCTGGCGGTTCGGAAGGCGTGGAGCGGCTGGGCGGATGCAAGAAGATGATAGATGCCGTTTCCCAGTTCATCGATAGCCCTGGTTGCTACGTGGGCTCGATATGCGCAGGTCCCACCATTCTGGCAAGCAATGGCCTGCTTGAAGGTCGCAAGGCTACGTGCTATCCCGGCTGCGAATCAGGATTTCCGGCCGGTACGTACCAGAACTCCGACGTGGTGGTTGATGGCAACCTGATAACCGCAACGGGGCCTGGTACGGCTTATGCTTTCGGCTTGGCACTGCTTGCCGCCCTCAAGGGCGAAGCGGCGGCCAAAGAGGTTGCCTCAGGCATGCTGATAAAGTAAACCGGCCTCAAAGAACAGCTTTGCGAGCACTTGTGCCGTAGTCTTAGGCGCAGGTGCTCTCGTGTATGAGACAGCAATCTGGCACGCATGCCCCTTCCGCCTTCATACCTATCCTCAGGAATCCAAAACTAGATCATGACCTCGCGAATCGCGAGGCCTTAGTACTTTATTCCCAATGCCGAATCCTAATGCGTGGCTAGAGCTTTTAACCCTCTAATAAGCAAGTTCTGCTGAAGATTTCGCATCATTTCACCTTTAGCGTGCTTGGTCAGAGAGAGGGGATTGCCGTATGCGCGCAATCGGGGATCCGTTCTCGGGAATCGAGGAAAAGCAGTCGAGGAAAGGAAAGGAGAAGGTATGCACAAGGAATTGCCAACAACTTGGGAAGAAGACAATTACATTGTCACGCGCACCACGCATTGGTCAGCACCAGGTTGTCATTCTGGATGTGGCATCATTTGCTACGTCAACAAGGAAACTGGCAAGCTCGAAAAGGTTGAGGGGGATCCTGAGCATCCCTACAACCAGGGGCACATCTGCCCCCGTTGCGCAGCCATGCCCGATGTGGTGAATAGCGAAGATCGCCTTCTGTACCCCATGAAGCGCGACCCCGAGAAGAGGGGCGACCCCGATGCTTGGGAGCAGATTTCGTGGGATGAGGCGCTCGATTTGGTCTACAACACCATGACCGAGCTGGGCGAGAAGTACGGCAAGTACACCCTGCAAACGTTCTGCGGCACTGGCCGTGACATCCTGTGGCAGTCCCAGCGCCTTGCTTATGCTATGGGCACCCCGCATGTGGAGAGCTACTCCTCCGGCCTTGCCTGCTGGATGCCGCGTCTGATGTCCTACAACATCAGCACCGGCGGCTACATGATGCCCGACTGCTCCGAGTGCCACGAGGACCGCTACGACAATCCTGAGTACAAGGACCCCGAGGTCATCGTTGTGTGGGGCAACAACTGCGTCGCATCTAACTCCGACGGCTTCTTCGGCCAGTGGGTAGTGGAATGCGTCAAGCGCGGATCGAAGATGATCGTCGTCGATCCTCGCCTCACGTGGATGGCTGCGCGCGCCGATCTGTGGATCCAGCCTCGTCCTGCAGTGGACTCGGCTGTGGCCATGGCAATGCTGAAGGTGATTATCGAAGAGGACCTCTACGACCACGACTTCGTGGATCGCTGGACGTACGGCTTCGACGAGCTCGTTGCCCGTACGCGCGAGTATGACTTCGATCATCTGTGCGAGCGTGCTTGGGTCGACCCCGAGAAGATCAAGCAGGCTGCCCGCATGATCGCAGCTGGCAATCACACGGCAATCCAGCTTGGTCTTGCCCTCGACATGCAGCGCAACGGCATCGGTGCCGTGCGCGCCATCATCTCCATGCTCACCATTTGCGGCGACATCGATCAGCCCGGTGGACAGATCTTCACCCCCGAGCCCTACGACTTCCACTACTTCAGCTGGGGCTTCAAGGAGCTCCCCGAAGACGTGCAGATGATGGTCGTGGGCTACGAGGAGTATCCGTTCATCCGCATGGGCATGGTTCTCGACCAGCCCGACCTCGCTGTGGTTCAGGCCGAGACCGACGAGCCCTATGCCTTCACCGGCGCCATCATGATGGGCACCAACCCTCTGTGCTGCATGAGCAACGCTGACCTGAACCGCGTGTACCCGGTTCTGAAGAAGCTGAAGTTCATCTGCGTGTGCGATTACCACATGACCCCGACCATCCAGGCTCTCGCCGACGTTGCCCTTCCTGTGGCGATGTCCGTGGAGAAGGTGGGCATGATCGCCAAGCGCACCGGCGCCTGCGCAATTTCGCCTATCGCTGGCCTCGACATCAAGGGCGAGCCGAAGTCTGACGCAGAGATCACGCTGCTTTTGGGCAAGCGCTTCAACCCCGAGATGTTCCCGTGGAACTCCGCCGAGGAGATCTTCGACTACCTGGTGAAGGACTCCGGTTGGTCGTGGCAGGACATCCGCGATCGCAACTGGGCATGGCCCGAGCAGCAGTACCGTCGTTACGAGAAGGGCTTGCTGCGCAAGGATGGCCAGCCTGGCTTCAACACGCCGACGGGCCGCATCGAGCTGTACTCGCAGTTCGCCGAGAACTTGGGCGAGAACGTGCTGCCTTACTACGACGAGCCTTACTACGGACCTTACACCACTCCCGATGTGTACAAGGAGTACCCGGTTATCACAATGACCGGCTCGCGCATGGTCCAGTACTTCCACTCCGAGCATCGCGACGTGGAGAAGCTCCGCGAGATTCAGCCCGATCCGTTGGTAGAGATGAACGACGTGTGGGCCAAGGAGCAAGGCTTCGAAGACGGCGACTGGGTGTGGGTCGAGGACAAGATCGGCCGCATCAAGCATCGCGCCAAGCTCACCCCGATCGTGAAGTACGGCATGGCCAACGTCAACTCCGGCTGGTGGTTCCCCGAGACCGATCCGCATGATGACTTCATGTATGGCTGCTGGGATGTGAATCCGAACATCCTGAGCGAACTTGGTCAGCAGGGACCGACCGGATTCGGTGCCGACGTTAAGGCTCTGCTCTGCAAGATCTACAAGTGTGACGAGGAGGATGCAAATGTCAAAGCAAGCACTGCTCATTGATTATGAGTTTTGCTCCGATTGCCACACATGCGAGGTGGCTTGCAAGATGGAGCACGGATTTCCTGAGGGCGACGCAAACGGGATCAAGGTGTACGAAGTTGGCCCCTGGCACATCGAGGGCGACAAATGGCAACTCGTATACATGCCTGTTCCCACCGATATGTGCGACCTCTGTGCAGACCGTACAGCAAAGGGGAAGCTGCCGGCCTGCGTGCATAGCTGCTATACGGGCTGCATGACGTATGGCACCGTCGAGGAGCTCCAACCTCAGATGGAGAAGAAGACGCGCCAGGCGCTCTTCGTACCCGAGCAATAGAGCTGCTAGGACCTTCCTGCCTGGCCGAAAGGCTGGGCAGGAGGTCGAAACCATCGTCTTTACAAGGAGGTAGAGATGACAGAAACGACTGAAACGAAAAAGGGCTTTCACTACGCGTGGGTCATTCTCATTGCCTGCTGCTTCATGTTCGCCGGCTCCATGGCGCTGATCAACTCCATCATCAGCGTTTACGTGCTTCCGGTGACCGAGGCATTGAGCATCAAGCGCGGCGACTTCACCTTTATGCTCACTACGCAACCTGCTGCAGCTGATCCTGCAGATGATGGTGCTGCCATATCTCATACATTTTCA
>CANOHY010000076.1 GCA_947565915.1 uncultured Eggerthellaceae bacterium
AACTCGCAAGCACTGCGCTCGCGAGATTCTATAGCGCTAAAGGAGATTCTAATGTGCGGATATTTGTGCACTGGTTGCGGCAAATGCGGCGTAACGAAACCGCGTGTCAAGCCTTTTGGTACCTGCTTCAAATGTGGGTACGTTAACGAAAGAGGGGCGATGCAGTGCAAGGAGTGCGGTGCTGAGCTCATACGGCTTCCGGGGCAAGGGAGCGCATCGGCTTCGAAAGCATAGTAGGTCACGTCTTATCGTGCGGTACGGGATAGGGCTGCTCTATCCCTTGCATGCTTATAACCAAATGCTCTTATCTACTTGGAAAACTCAACGTCCATTGGGGCGTTTTAGGCGAACCTCGTAAGAGGGGGATCGATAAAAGGCTACAAGACCAGAAGGAGAAGTAAATGTCAGAACACGACTCATACAAGGAAGTGAAGACCTATTACAAGACGCTCGGCCTGGGCAGCTTCGGCATGAGCGCGCTGTCAGCCGAAATCGACGTGGCCGATGGCAAGATCGTTCGCACCAGGGGTTTCCATTTTGACAACGCCTATACCGAGGAGGAGCTGCGTCCGTGGACTCTGGAAGTGAACGGGAAGAAGCTGCCGGGCCTTTTGAAGAACGACATCCCGCCGTTTGCCCTGGTTTATAAGAAGCGCGCCTACTCGGACAATCGCATCCTCTACCCGATGAAGCGCGTCGATTGGGATCCGAACGGAGAGCGCAACCCGCAGAATCGTGGCAAGTCGAAGTTCGAGCGCATCAGCTGGGATGAAGCCACCGATATCATCGCCTCGGAGCTGCGTCGTATCGAGGAGAAGTACGGTTACTACGCAGTGTTCTGCCAGGGTGATGGTCACGGTGAGACCAAGACCGTGCACGCCACTCATGGTTGTCAGATGCGCCTGATGTCCATCCTGGGCGGCTTCACGTTCCAGGCCCGCAATCCAGATTCTTGGGAGGGCTGGTACTGGGGCGCCAAGCACGTATGGGGATGCGACCCGGTGGGCGAGGGCGACATCGGGCTCTTGCTGCTCGACATCGCCGAGAACTCCAAGTACCTGTTGCACTGGGGCTGCGATGAGGAAACGACGCCGTGGGGCTGGTTGGGCCAGCTTCCCAGCCGTTGGAGCTTCTGGCTTACGGACGTGGGAGTCAAGCAGATCTATATTAGCCCTGATGTCAACTATGGATGCGCCGTGCACGCGGATAAGTGGATTCCGGTCAATCCGAATACCGACGTGGCGCTTCAGATGGCTATCGCCTATACCTGGATCAAGAACGGCTGGTACGATCGCGACTACGTCGACACCCATGTAGTGGGCTTCGACTGGATCGAGTATTACATCACCGGCGGCGAGGATGGCGTTCCCAAGACTCCAGAATGGGCAGCACCTATTTGCGGTGTGCCCTCTCGCCAGATCAAAGCGCTCGCCAAGGCCTGGTACAAACAGGCAACCTCCATTAGCCATGTGAACGGAGGCTCCCTCATTCGCTCTCAGTTCTCAGCAGAGCCTGGCCGTATGGAGGTCGTGCTCATGGGCATGCAGGGTTTGGGCAAGCCTGGGCGCAACGTGATCAAGCTCATCGAGTGGGGTCTCTATGGCCTGCCCTCACAGTGCCCCAATCCTCGTTCGGAGCTCTACATGATGCCCGCGGCTGCTTATCGCTCGCTTGACTACAACAATGCTGAAGTTTGGGATATTCGCAAGGCGCACATTCCCAAGACCATGGTGCCCAAGGCAATCCTAGGCGACTATACGCTGGAGAAGCCTCTCACCTGGTACGGCACCGGTGTCGCCGGCTGGCCGCGCCAAGACCAGTTTGTTCAATACCAGTATCCCTCTCCGGTGGGCAAGGGTACTCGCATTCACATGATCTGGTCGGACACTCCTTGCTGGTCCACCTGTTGGAATGGTGGCTACACGCTGGCCAAGGCGGTGCAATCCGACGAGATCGAGTTTGTGCTCATTCAGCATCCCTGGATGGAGAATGATTGCATCTACGCTGACATCCTGCTGCCCATCAACACCAAGTTCGAGGAGCGCGACATTGCCGTAGACTCCTCCAATGGCTATACCAATGTGATGATGATCGAGCCCCAATGCATCGAGGCTCGCGGCGAGTCCAAGTCCGACTACGAGGCCGTCGGCGAGGTGGCCAAGAAGATGGGCGTCTATGACGAGTTCACCGGCGGCAAGACCGTTGACGAGTGGATTCGCGTCGGCTTTGAGAACTCTGGTTGCCAGGAGAAGATTTCTTGGGAGGAGTTCGAGCAGAAGGGCTACTACGCCGCGCCGACTGCCAAGGATTGGGAGGATGCACCGCGTGGCTTTGCGCCATTCTGCGAAGACCCTGAGGCTCATCCGCTGGGTACTCCTTCAGGCAAGTTGGAATTCTACTCAACGGCGCTGGCGCACTATTTCCCTGATGATGACTCCCGCCCGCCTTATCCCAAGTTCATCACCCATGATGATCGCCTATCAGAGTCTTTGCTTACCGAGCGTGGAGAGAAGTTCCCGTATCTCATCGTGTCGAACCATCCTCGCTGGCGCGTGCATGCCAACATGGATGATGTCACGTGGTTCCGCGAAATCGAGACCTGCAAGGTCAAGGGTCCTGACGGTTACCTTTATGAGCCAGTGTGGATTAACCCAATTGACGCAGCCTCCCATGGCATCCAGACCGGTGATGTGGTGAAGATCTTCAACGATCGCGGCTGGGTACTCGGCGGTGCATATGTGACCGAGCGAATCAAGCCGGGCGTCATCTACCAGGATCACGGCGCTCGTTTAGATCCCATCAAGGTGGGAGAAGCTGACCGTGGCGGTGCAAATAACCTGATTGCTCCTTCCGAAGTGGCAATGAAGAACACCAATGCAGAGGTTACTAGCGGTTATCTCGTTGATTTTGAGAAGGTTGACGTATTTGAGCTTGCCAAGGAATACCCCGAGGCCTTTGGTCGCGAATTCAACGAGGCGGGCATAAAGATCGACAACTGGATTGCCTAGAGGAGGATGCGAGTATGAAGGTTTTCGTTTTTGATTCAACCAAATGTAATGGTTGCTACGGTTGTCAACTGGCCTGCAAGGATGAACATTGGAACAATGAGTGGCTGCCTTATGCTTTGCCGCAGCCTGACACCGGTCACTTTTGGTGCAAGATGACCCAGACCGACCACGGCCAGGTACCCAAGGTGCGCGTGGAGTACAAACCGTTGTTCTGCAACCACTGCGATGATGCTCCCTGTATAAAGGCAGATCCCGAGGTCTCTTACAAGCGTGCAGATGGCCTGGTGATCCTGGATCCTCAGAAGGCCAAGGGCCGCCGGGATCTGGTTGACTCGTGTCCCTATGGCGCAATCTACTGGAACGAGGAACTCGAAGTGCCCCAGCACTGCACTGGCTGCGCGCACCTGGTGGAAGAAGGCAAGCTGCCCCACTGCGTGGACATGTGCGCCACCGGAGCTTTGCGCTTCGGAGAGGAAGATGAGTTCGCCGAGGAAATCGAAGCCGCCGAAACCGTGGCAAGCCCCGAGCATGGACCGCGCGTCTACTATCTCAACCTGCCCCATCTGTTCATCAGCGGCGAGGTGTGGGATCCGGCCCTCGACGAGGTGATCGAGGGCGCCAAGGTCACGCTGTCGGGAGATGCCGAGGTGGTGACTGAGTCCGACGAATTCGGCGACTTCTGGTTCCGCCGTTTGGATCCGGGCAGCTACATCGTGACCATGGAGGCTCCTGGGTTCGTGACGCGCAGCGTGGAGGTCACCCTCGAGGAGTCGCTCAACATTGGCGACTTTCCACTGGAGCGCGAGCCGGGCAACGAGGTAAAGGCGAAGGATGATGACGCCCCCATAGCCGCCAAGAAAGCCCCCATCGATACCCCCAATGTGGAGGTGGGTGAGTTGGGTGACGTGAAGGCATCAATGTCGGTCATGTCCCAGGCAGGCGATGATGCGGTCTTCGACGACTCCGGCATTGCCGGCTAGCAAGGGAAGTGCATAGGACGGCTCGGCTTCAACCGAGCCGTTTCTCCAATCGAGGAGGTAGGTTATGGCACTAAGCAAGCGTGAGAATCTGCTGGAAACCATCAATGGTGGTTCTCCCGATAGACTCGTTAATCAGTTCGAGTACCTTGGCATGTGGTTCGATCCCATCTTCATGAATTGTTCGGGATGGTGCGATCCTGGCACCATCCGCCAATCTGATTGGGGATTCTGGATTCAGTGGCCTGAGGGGCAGATGGCACCATTTCCCCTGCACGACGAGGAGCATCTGCTCATCAAGGATATCGAGATCGGAAGAGCGTCGTGTAGGGAAAGAGTGTAGATCTCGGTGGTCGCCGTA
>CANOHY010000077.1 GCA_947565915.1 uncultured Eggerthellaceae bacterium
TATTATATCATGTGCTTTGTAATTTCTTATAAAAATTCACGGAAAAGATTCTTAATTTTTTCTAAAAATGGCGCCTGTTTCCCGGACACGCCCAATCAGCCCAGAATATCCCGCACTTCCACTTCCAGCGCCTCCGCCAGCTGTGCGTGCCCTTCCAGAGTCAGATGCATATAATCAATTTCATTCGGCCCTGCGGACACCACCCGGTTTGCGTCCAGATAATGGCATCCCAGAAGGTCTGCGATTTTGCGGTATTCTTCCGCAAGCTGCTGCGATTTTTCTGCACAGCCCCTTCCCATCGTATGCGCAATATCCGTTCCGGCATATTCCGGCGCAATATTCTGCGGCACGACAATCAGGATATTCGGCTCCCCGTCCCGCCAGGCGTCCTTTGCAGCAGCAGCCTTATCCGCCAGCCGCTTTAACCCGAGCGCAATGCACGCTGCCGAAGAACCAAACCGTTCCTTCGTATCATTTGTCCCGAGCATGATTATCAGAAGGTCCACCGGCTCATGGCTCATCAGGCATGCATAAATGGAATCCAGTCCGCGCAGCCCTTCATGAATCGGGTCGTCAAAGCATGTTGTCCGCCCGCTCAACCCTTCCTCGATGACCAGATAGCCGTCCCCAAGCTTTTGGGAAAGCAGGCAGGTCCACCTTTGTTCTTCGTCAAAGCGCCCGTTCGTCGCGGCGCAGTACCCATGGGTATTCGAATCCCCAAAACAGACAACATGCTTTTTCATCCCCTTCACCTTCCTTCCACTGCCCTGATAAACCGCTGTGCGATTTCAAGCGGCCTTGTAATGGCTCCGCCTACAACAACTGCAAATGCTCCTGCATCAAGCATTTCCACTGCCTGCTGCGGGCTGTGCACCCGGCCCTCGCCGATAACCGGAATATCCACGGTTTCCTTCAGCCTGCGCACCAGCTCATAATCCGGCCCGTCCATCTTCGGTGTATAGCTCGTATAACCGCTCATCGTAGTTCCTACGATATCCACGCCCAGCTTCCATGCATTGACGCCTTCCTCATAAGTCGATATGTCGGTAATCATGTATGTCTCGTACATCCCGCAGATTGCTGCGAACCTGGCAGGCGATCCTGGCGTTCCCTGGCAACCGCTCGCTGCGTTTTTCAACTGCGCATTCTGGTCGATTTACGGCTTAGGGTCAAAGCCGCGGCTCTGGCCCATTGTGATAGCAAACGTCCCTGGAGTTCTTCTCGCTGCGATAGCTTTCATAACGTGCTTCATTCACTGATGCAAGGCTGTATCTTTTGGTGTAGCTTTCTTTTTCCTACCATTCTTTCAGGGACATGAATACGACTACCGTTGCTGATGGTATGACGCGCACATCAATTTGCGCATCATTTCGATTCGAGACCCTATCTGCGAGAAGGCCCGTTTGGACGCAGCTAGTTCCATGGTATCCTGGCAGGCGATCTGAACGAGGAGGTCATCCGTGCCGTTTCGCCCCGCGCAACAGAAGGATGCTGCTGTTGCCCCCGATTGCGCTACCGAACCCACAACGAGCGCTGTTGGTTTGCCGCTGCCTAAGAATTGGCTGGCCGTCATCGCCTTTATCTGGGCAGGACAAGCAGTGTCCATGATTACTAGCTACGCAGCGGGATATGCCGTTGTTTGGTACGTTACCGAATCCACGGGCAGCGCCCTGGTGCTGGCCGCCATGAACGTATGCGTGATGCTTCCCATAGGACTGCTCTCGCCCTTCGGGGGCATCGTGGCCGACAAGCACAACCGTAAGGTTATCATGATCGTTGCCGACGGGGCCGTGGGATTGGTCTCGCTCGTGGCAGGCTTCCTGATCCTGGCCGGCGACGTGTCGCTGCCATTGCTGCTGACCGTATGCTTGGCGCGCGCCATAGGGCAAGCCTTTCATAGCCCCGCCATGATGGCCGCCATGCCCATGCTGGTGCCCGACAAGCACCTGCTGCGCATCAACACGCTGGACCAGCTGCTGGCCTCCATCGCTGGCATTGGCGCTCCCGCATTCGGTATATTCCTGTACACCACGTTGGGGTTCTCGTCGGTGATGTTCCTGGACTTCGCCGGTGCCTGCGTGGCCGTTTTGGGACTCGTGCTGGCGAAGGTGCCCACGGTGGCCGACCCGTCGGCTAGCCAACAGCATGTGCTCGCGAACCTGCGCGACGGCTGGCGCGCGGTAGCCCAGACGCGCGGGCTCGTACTGCTCATCGGAGCCGTTACCTTGGGCATGCTCATCTTCGGACCGCTTTCGGCGCTCTGTCCGCTGATGACCTACGATCACTTCGGCGGCGATGGCTACGCGGCTTCCATCGCCGAGGCGGCCTTCGGCATCGGGATGCTGGTTGGCTCGGTGGTACTCATGGTATGGGGCGGGGGCAAGCGCTTGGCTGGCCTCATTGCCGTGGCTGCAGTGATCGTGGGCGTCGCAACCGCCATCTGCGGGCTGCTGCCGCCAACGGGCTTCGCGGGGTTCGTGGCCATGATGGGCGTGATGGCGGTTGCCTGCGCCTGGTTCAATGGGCCGCTCATGACGCTCACCCAACGGCACGTGCCCGACGAGAAGATGGGGCGCGCCATGGGACTGATCATGGCCGCAACCGGGTTGTCGGCGCCCATTGGCGTTGCCCTGGGCGGCCTCCTTGCCGAGGGCATCGGCGTGGCGCCGTTCTTCGTGGTGGATGGCGCCTGCTGCCTGGCGCTGGGCCTGGTCATGTACCTGCCGAAATCGGTGCGCGCCCTAGATAGCGAGGGAACCTGCTAGCTTGACGCCCAAAGCAGCACCCCCCCCCGATGCTGCAAGATCTTGTCAGGTGAGGTGCTCCTCCTGTCCGTCACGGCACATCCCACCAAATGGAATAGCTCTTCTGGACGCAACAGCCCTTCTGGGCGCAACGGCTCCTCTGGGCGCGACGGCCCTTCTGCTCAACCAGCGAGCCCTCTCCCAAAAGCTGGGATCGCCTGCCGAACATGCATCTTTGAAGAACAAAGGCGTCGGGGCATGCTGAGCCAAACTCACCTTGCCAGACGATTCTCGGATTCTGGCACAAAACCGGCATTCATGAACCTCGGTTTCGTGCCGGCACAGTTGCGTACGGATCGCAATGCGATGCAGCATTCCGAAGAGTGCTCGCTACGCCCCTCGATCCTCGCGTTTTCTTTATTCGGCAACTCTTTGCACTTGGTAATCGTAATGGTCATCCGACTTAGTTACCCCAAGCCAAAGCCCATTTCCATTATTCGCCATATCGGGCGTATCGATGAACTCCAAAGCTTCCTGGAAAAGCACGTCCACTTGTTCGTCGGTCATCTCAAGATTGTTGGCCTTAACAAGCTTCGTAACATAGCTGCGAGCTGCTGTTTCATCATAGGTATCGCAATCGATTAGCAGGCCGCTATAGTCAACGATGTCGGCATTCACGTCATCGGTGAACTCGACCGGCATGATATAGAGAGAAATATCGTCGGTTATCGCGTACCAATACACGCCATTGTCCACAACTAAAGAGTTGTCATAGGCAGGCGTATTGAGATTGCCATCCATTATCTCTGCGTTCAATTTGGCTACGAGCGTGTTAACGATTTCCGGTTCCACGTTTCCGAGACTACCTTGTTGGCTTTCCGATGCCGTATCGCTTTCGGTTGCAGTTTTCGAGTTAGCAGATCCACTCGTCGAAGCGCCCGAATCGCTACCACCCGAAGAACAACCCATCAGCCCCAACGCCACGATGCCGCACAATAGCAGAGCTAGAACGCTTTTCTTCATAAGTATCCCCCCAACCAAGGCCACATTGTTCAGCCATGATACATGACCAGCAAATAAAGTCGAGCCATCCTTGCGGGGGGCCTTAAGGAATCGCAGCTCTTCAAGAAGGCCCTCGCACCCTGCTGGGATATCGCGAATGCAGCACCGAGGCCTCTCGCATGCCGCGGATATATCAGCGTGCCGATCTCCTCGTTCGTGGTGCCCGCCCCAAATCGATGACGAAACTCCCGCTCATGCCTGCCTCGTCAACCATGCTTTGAAAAACGCTACGCCATAGCCAAGCGGCAGATGTTGCCGTGGCATACGAACAGCACGCGAATCGGGTCGATTGGCACTCTGTCCTCCTTGGTTCGAATGCTCTTAAGGCAGAACTTGACGGATTGTCTAACGCAGTTGTCGCGAAATATGCGACAACCGATACTGCCAGAAAACCTATCGAGTTGAACGCTACAACCTCGATACGAATATCTTAGTCGGATACCGAGGCAAATCGCAGCGATAGACAATAGGGCGGCAATCGAGCAGCACCTTAGAGGTCTTGAGTTGCTTAGGCACTCAAGACCTCTAAGG
>CANOHY010000078.1 GCA_947565915.1 uncultured Eggerthellaceae bacterium
GCGTCACCCGCGAGCGCATCCGCCAGATCGAGTCCAAGACGCTGGCGAAGCTGCGTCACCCGAGCCGCTCCAGCAAGCTGAAGGACTATCTGGAGGACTAGGCAGGCAGACTCTGGCTTGCCCGCCCTGCAGGTGTCGGCTTCAGGCTGCGCAGACAGCCGCCCCTAAGCGGGCGCTTCCATAGGGAACATGCCGCCTCGACGGCATCATCCACCACAGTGAGGGGCCGCTGGCGACAGCGGCCCCACAATTTTCTTGCGTACGCAATAATTTTGCTATAATTCATAGTAATGATTGCGAACGCAACAACGGAGCATAGATGAGCGAAGCATATACGGTCAAAGACGTTGGCGATAGGGTTCGCAAGGAGCGCAAAGCGCAAGGAATGACGCAGTCGCAGCTGGCCGACTTGTGCGGCGTTGGTCTGTCGTTCGTCTCTAACCTTGAGAATGGCAAGCCAACCCTTGAGGCTGGCAAGATGCTCCGGGTCGTGAACACGTTGGGTCTCGACCTCGTTCTTTGTAAGCGAGGTGAGTAGCTGTGGAGCTTCCAATCTATCGCGAATGGGAAGAGGACCTCCTTAAGATTGGCGTGTTGGGCCGAACAGCGAGCGATGTGAGCTTCGCCTACGATGAAGATTACCTTTCGTGGGAGCATGCAGCGCCGGTATCGCTCTCGCTTCCTCTCCGTGACCAACCATTCGACGAGGCGGAGTTGATGCCGTACTTCCGAGGGTTGCTTCCTGAGGGGTTGCCGCTTGAGAGCTTGGCGGCGAGTTTGGGGCTTCGTGCAGAAGATTACTTTGAGCTTCTTGCTGCGTGCGGCCTCGATTGCCTCGGTGATGTGATCATCAATCCGCGGACTTACTATGAGCAGCGCGCTTACGAACAGCTTTCTCTTGAAGAAGTGCAGGCGATGGGAGAGAGTCCCCGCAAGGTTGATGACTCTCTGGAGGCAGCCCACTTATCTTTGGCGGGCACGCAGAGCAAGTGTGGGCTCTACCATGATTGGTCTGCGCCAGATGACCAGGAGTGGTATCAGCCGATCGGCGGCGCACCATCGAATACCATCGTGAAGTTCAGCCGTATCGGGATGCAGGACTTGATGGTGGTCGAGCAGCTGACCATGGCGTGCGCACGTGGTTGCGGAATCGAGGCGGTACGCACATGTCTCATCAATCCCGTCTTGCCCGCTATCTGCGTTGAGCGCTATGACCGCATGGATGTGTCTGGGCAGCTCGTTAGCGGCATCGATGCACCACTTCGAAGGCATCAAGAGGATCTGACGCAAGCATTTGGATTGATTCCTTCAGCGAAATATCGTCAGCTGCCAGGGGGAACCGTTCAGGCCATTGCTGACTTCCTGCGGCGAAGGGCACGGGATCCAGCGCGCTGTCTGGAAGAGCTCTGCAAGGTGTTGTTGTTCAACTATGCCATCGGCAATTGTGACGGGCACCTTAAGAACCTGTCCATCCTATATGCGCCAGATTGGAAATCCTTCACGCTTGCGCCTGCATACGACCTTGTGTGCACTACGGTGTATGGGCGATTCTCTCGTGAGTTGGGAATGGTAATGGGGAAGACCCAAGACATCGATGAGATAGGGCCAGCGGATATCCTCCAGATGGGAAATCACCTCGGCTTAGCGCCGCGCAAGGTACGCTCTGTAGCCAAGGAAATTGCGGAGGTTGCCATCAGCGCGTTGCGAAATGAGGGCACGACCCTTGATGACCACGGCTTCGGCACAGCCCTCTATCGCGTCGATGAGATAGAAGAGGATATGTTGCCGCGTCTTGAGGTATTGGGCGGTGTGTAAGTGTATTTCCATAGGCTGCTTCAAGGGCGAGCATGGGGCTTCATTGGGGCATGCTTGATTGGTTGGCTATGATACATGCACAGTAAGGTCCTCATGCCGGTATTTTGGATGAGCAAGTTGACCGAGCTAACGTATTGGGCTGCGGTGCAGGAAGGGGACTGATGGCAACCATAGACGTCGACGCTCTGCGAGCCTGCTTGCTCGACTACTGCGGTACGGCCGCGTTCAACGGCTTCCCGGCAGCGTTGCTGGACGTTGCTGACATCTCTAGCGCCGATGGTGAGGAGCTGTGCCAGAGGGCAGAGCAGTTCGGCGTTGCTCTGCGTCGCTTTGCGGTGGAGGACACGTAGATGGCGGTTGTTGTTGGGAGGCTGTTGGCAACATGTGATAGCTTTAGGTCCCATATGATACGAGATAAAAGCTCGAAATGCCTACTACTATAGGAATCCGAGTGATGGTGGAAAACGGAGTATTTGATGGAACCGAAGTTCTTCGACAACAAACTCAGTATCGTTAAAGATGACCTCGCAAAAACAATCGAGGATGGCGACTCTCTCGCAGTGGCTGCCGCGACGTTCTCGATGTACGCTTACCAGGAGCTCAAAGAGCAGCTCGATGGACTGGACGACTTCAGGTTCATATTCACCTCGCAGGCGTTCACCCAGAGCAGGGCCCCGAAGGAGAAGCGGGAGTTCTACATCCCGAGGCTCAACCGCGAGCAGAGCCTTTTCGGCACCGACCTTGAGATCCGGCTACGCAACGAGCTGACGCAGAAGGCAATCGCGCAGGAGTGCGCGGACTGGATACGATCCAAGGCGACCTTCAAATCCTTTGAGGGCGAGGAGGGCATGGGCATCACCGCTCTCACCGTGGACAAACCTGGCGACACGGTCTCCTACATGCCATTATAAAGCTCTTGCCCGTAGAGGAGTGTTATGTGGTTGCTCATCAGGGCTGCAAGCCGCTCTCCAATGACGCGCGCGATGGTGTGTTTGAAGACGCGCCCACGATGGCTCGGTTTTGGGCGATTCTGATGTGGGGCCGGTCAAGGTGGCATTGCGCAATCTTCTTTAGCAAGGATGGCCATGCAAGATTCGAAAGACGCTTGCCTGAGCGACCATGCTGCAGCGGACCTATGGCGCACGATCGGCGTGCGATTGGCGTGCGATTGGCCCCTTGCGCGTTCGGATGAATTCGATATAATGATTAACCGCGCGCAAAGCGCCGTTATTCCTCGGTAGCTCAACGGCAGAGCATTCGGCTGTTAACCGAAGGGTTGTAGGTTCGAATCCTACCCGGGGAGCCAGAGAAGCCAGAGCGAGCCTGCGAGATGCGGGCTCGCTCTTTTATATAGGCATGACGCTGGTGCGCCGGTCGCGCGAAGCGAGCGGACCGCCGGCCGACGAGAGCGAATCGGAGCCCCATTGCCCACCTACCCATCCAAGGACATCGAGCGTGCGGCCTTGGCTGCCTGCGGGGGCGATGCTGCCCTAGGGCGGCGCGCGCCAGGCGCTGCCGACGCCGAGGACGCCCGACTGCCCGGTGCGCTGGTGGCGGAGGTGGAACCGGGCAGCCCGGCCGACGATGCGGGCTTCGAGCCGGGGTGCCGCATCACCCATGCGGGCGGCCAGCCGCTGCGCGACCTCATCGACTGGCGCTGGCATGGCTCTGAGGACGTGGTGGAGCTGGGCTATGTTGACCTCGATGGCGATGCGGGCACGATGGAGCTGTGGCGTGAGCCGGGGGAGAGCTGGGGCCTTTCCTTCGACGGCTTGGTGTTCGACGGCGTGCGCCAGTGCCGCAACGCCTGCACCTTCTGCTTCATGCGCCAGCTGCCCGAGGGCCTGCGCCCCTCGCTCACTCTGCGCGACGACGACTTCCGCCTGAGCTTCTTGGCGGGCACCTTCGTCACGCTGACGAACCTCACGGCTGCCGACGAGGCGCGCATAATCGAGCAGCGCATCAGCCCGCTGCGGGTTTCGCTGCATGCGGCCGACCCCGATGTGCGCCGGGCCCTCATCGGGCGGCATGCGCCCCATGGACTGGAGGCGCTCGACCGGCTGCTGGCTGCGGGCATCCAGGTGGACGCCCAGGTGGTGCTCGTGCCTGGGGCGAACGATAGCGATGTGCTGCGTGAAACGCTGGAATGGGCCTACGCGCGGCCGGGCATCCTGAACGTGGGCATCGTGCCGCTCGGGTACACGCGCTACCAGCATGCCTTCGACCGCAGCTTCGACGAGCCGCAGCAGGCCCGCGCCGTACTGGAGGCCATCGCGCCGTTCCAGCAGCGGGCCCTGGCCGAGCGCGGCACGCCTTGGGCGTTCGCTGCCGATGAGCTGTACCGCAACGCCTATGGCGCCCAGCTGCTCGACCATCTGCCGCCAGCCGACTTCTACGGCGGCTTCGACCTGTTCGAGGATGGCATCGGCATCATCCGCAGCGCGGTGGACGGCTTCCGCGCCGCCGCGGCCGACGGCACCGCCGCCCGTGCGGCCGAAGC
>CANOHY010000079.1 GCA_947565915.1 uncultured Eggerthellaceae bacterium
TCTTGCTCTGAACATCGGATATGAACGGATTGGAATAATCGCTCACTCTGCCCGAGCGGTACAGCCAGTTGTTCTGAAGCGAATCGGACTTGTATCCGGCGATTCCTGCTTCGGGATGCCCTGGAGTAAGCTTGTGCTTGACGTAGTCAGAGATTCCGAATTCGAAATGCCGCTGCACATCCTCTGGAGGGTAGAAGGGCGATGTTGAGCTTACGTCATCGTGAGTTGTATCGATTTGGTACCAGGCGCCATCGAGCTTTGCCGCTGTCCAAGCATGGCCATCACCTGTCATGCGGGCCGTTCGAATGCCAACATCGTTGAGCAGCAACTCAAAGCCGCTGCGGTACCCCTCACATACGCCATAACCGCGACAAAGCGCGGCTTCCGCATCGATGAACGTGTATTTGTCAGCTTCATCGACCGGTTGAGGCAAGTTGCCGAATCCGTTAAATGGGCTCGGCGAATAGAACATGTTGTCGATTACCCAATCATGAAGGGCAAGCGCTTTGTCGTAGTCGCTCGCATTAGACGAAAGCCCTAGGCTTGCGATGATCTGCTTGGACTTATCGTAAATCGAAGGATATCGGGGATCGTCTATCGTTAAGTAGACGATTTTCCGCAGCGATTGAATCGGCGATACGTTGTTATCCTGAATGTGGAAGTCAATCCGGTACCTACCCGACGACATGAAGCGATATCTGAACGCATGACTTGGGGCTTCTTGTGTTGTGAACTTCAATGCCTGAGGATCCACGACCGAGTTGTAGAAGCTGTAATAAGGGTCGCCGGGCACGTGACGGTAGATCGCATCAATCCTAAAGATATACGATCCGCTACCACCACTTCCCTTGCACGTGAACTCGATCGGCTCGTTGCACATGATTGGCGTGCTCTGATACTCGACGCTCAACGAAACCGGCACGCTCGCAACATCTTCCGCCTCAGCTTCCCCTGCAGGGCATGCAAGCAAGACGAACGCACCCATCAAGAGCACTGCGGCGAGTGCAAGGGCGAGCGCGATTCGATTTCTCGTCTTTGCCATGTATCTCCCTCATTTTGGCGTGGCCGTAGTATAGCAAGCAGGAGCGGAGATTTCGTGGCTGCAAGCTATTCCCAAGGCGTCTTCACGTACTGGCGCACCGGATAGAGAAGCTCGGCAGGGATGCCTGAAACCTTAAGCCACTCGGGAACGGCAACGGCAACCAGCGGAAGACCAGCCAAGTCGGCCACCTCGCGCGCGTACTCGTAGCCTTCTAAAACGGCTCTTTCGTCGGTGGCTTGCTTCAGATGCGCATTGCTCACCAGCGAGCTGATCCTCAGCCGACTTGCGGCTTCGATCTCACGCAGGTTCTGCAATGCATCGCGCGGGTCTTGCACGAGGTTGCGAAACCGGTTCAGCACGCCTATCGAGCATAAGCTCGCTTCGCTCGTCTCAGATGCGTATCGCCCCAGAGCCGTTGCGCCCACATCGTCGCCTCCCACATCGACCACTACGGGCGCTTCGCTCGTGGCTGCCTCAAGTGCAGGGCCGATGCTTCCCGGCAGGCTCGGTATGTCCAGGGAAGTGCCTGCGTCGGCATATTGCGGCGCCACCAAGCGCACGCCCGCTGCCTCAAGCAACGCGCGCTGCTCGGTGGTGCGAAAGTATGGATTCACGATATCGAGGTCGATGGCCGTAACCTGATGCCCAGTCGAAGCGAGGTCCATGATCAGGTTCATGGACAAGTTGGTCTTGCCCACGCCATAGTGACCGCAAACAAGCACTACAGGCTTCAAGGCCTTAGCCAGAACGGGAGGAATTCCCATCTCGACCTCCTATCAATCAATCATCGAACCCATCGACAACCTACTTCGTGGAACCTTCGTCATTCTCGCGAATGGCCACGCGGCGAATCTTGCCGTTGACGGTTCGCGGTAGCTCGGCCACGTAGTCGATGATGCGCGGGTACTTGTATGGTGCCGTCTGCTCTTTCACCCATTGCTGCAGCTCGCGAGTGAGCTCATCGGTTCCCTCGAAGCCTGGGGCCAACACCACTGTTGCCTTCACCGCTTTGCCGCGAATGGGGTCGGGCACTCCGGTAACAGCGCAATCGATGACGGCTGGATGCTCGAGCATCACGCTTTCGATCTCGAAGGGGCCAATGCGGTACCCGCTCGACTTGATGACGTCGTCGTTTCGGCCCACATACCAAAAATAGCCGTCTTCGTCGCGCCAAGCAGTATCACCTGTGTGATACCACCCGTCATGAATGGCATCGGCAGTTTTCTCGGGGTTGCGATAGTACTCCATCATGATGCCTGGATGCGCACTGGTCATATCGATGCAGATCTCACCCGTTTCGCCAACATCGCACTCCGACCCGTCATCGCGCAGGATGCGCGTGTTGTAGAGCGGAACAGGCTTGCCCATCGAACCGCTGCGCGGCGTGGTATTCGTGAGGTTGCCGATAGTGAGCGGCGTCTCGGTTTGCCCGAAACCCTCGAAGATGGTAAGGCCCGTATTCGCCTTCCAGAACTCGAAGATGTCGGGATTGAGCGGCTCACCTGCAGTGGTCGAATACTCCAGCGTGGAGAGGTCGTATTGACTGAAGTCCTCGTTCATCATCAGACGATACATCGTGGGCGGGCAGCAAAGCGTGGTGATGCCGTACCTCTTCACGAGGTTCAAGATCTCGCTGGGGTGATAGCGATCGAAATCGTAGGTGAAAACGCAAGCTTCCATCATCCACTGCCCATAGAACTTGCCCCACACCGCTTTGCCCCAACCGGTGTCGGCTATGGTGAAGTGAATGCCATCAGGGCGCACGTTATGCCAATGCTTTGCGGTGATCAGATGCCCGATGGCGTAGGTCCCGTTATGGAGGACCATCTTCGGATTGCCAGAAGTGCCGCTGCTGAAATACATCAGCATGGGGTCGGTCACGGACGTCTCTATGCGCGAGAATTCAGGCGAAGCCTCTCGAACGCCCGTGTTGAAGTCCAACCATCCCGAACGGCTGGCCCCTGCAGCGCAAATGCCCTCGTGTCCGCTCAGTGCAGGTCCGCAGAGCTCGCTGGTGAGGGGATTTCCCTCGTCGTCGAGCGGCGTGAGGCCGCCTCCAGCGCCATTCACCAATATGAGCTTCTCGACGGTCGGGCAATCGCAATCACGCAGCGTGCTGTCTACTATGTCGGCGATATCCCCTACCGTAGTGGCTATTATCGCCTTGATCGAGGCGCCATTCAGGCGATACTCCAAATCGTGCTCCTTGAGCATGAACGTGGCCGGCACCATCACGCAACCCAATTTGTTCAAAGCAAGCGCGGTGAACCAGAATTGGTAATGCCGGCGCAATATCACCATCACGAAGTCGCCTTTGCCAAGGCCAAGGCTTGCAAGGAAGTTGGCTGTCTTGTCGGACCAATGCTTCATGTCGGCAAAGGTGAATACATGCTCTTCGCCTTCGGGATTCACCCATACCATGGCACGGCGGTCTGGGTCGTTCAAGGCTATGTCGTCCACGATGTCGTACGCGAAGTTGAAGTCGTCAGGATAATGCACCGAGTACGTTTGCAAGACGCCGTTCTCGTCGAAGGTCTCATCAACATAGCGCAAGTTTATGTCTCTCATCGTTCAAATCTCTTTCTATGACGCAGGCGTGTGTTAGAGGCGGGTTCATTGCGGGAGGCCATCAGCGGCGATGCCTCCCTAGCTAATGGACCCGTCCTCCGCCTTCATCACGATGGCCAAGAAAACGCATGGTTGGCCGCCTGTGGCAATCATCCCATGGCCGCGACCCGAGTCGTACATCACCACATCGCCTGGTTCGAGGATCTCCTCGTGGTCTTCGTAGGCAAAGCGCATGGCGCCAGAGATGATGTAATCGAGCTCCATGCCCTTGTGGTAGGAAAGATGGATGGGCCTTCCTTGCTCTTCTTCAAGGTAGGGAGCAGTCACCACGAAAGGTTCTGCCAGCTTGTTCTGAAGATGCGGTGCTTTGTGCAAGTATTCGAAGCCGGCACGACGCTTGATGGGAAGGCCTTCACCTTGGCGGACAACCGAATATCCACGAAGATG
>CANOHY010000080.1 GCA_947565915.1 uncultured Eggerthellaceae bacterium
ACCCTCACATACGGCACCAGAAACCGCTGTCCTGCCATTAGACGACACCCCAATGCCAAGCAAGCGCGCGTCTTCCCTTGCGAGAAAGCGAGCGTTCGCTATGTTACGAAAAATGCCGGGCGGCGTCAAGACAACGATGCGATGGCTCGCTGGTTCCACATGTGGTCAAGCGGTCCCGAACCATGCCCGAGGTCCAGTTGGGCTGAAAGCGCTCCCGTTACATAGGCTTTGGCTTCGCGCACGGCTTCGCCCACGCTTTGGCCGATTGCCAGCCCGCACGCTATGGCGCTTGAGAGCGTGCAGCCCGTGCCGTGCGTGTTGGGGTTGTCGATGCGCGGGGCTCGCAGCCACGTTACCTCGCCATTGGCCTCAGCCAGCACGTCATTGGCATCACTGAGCCCATGGCCTCCCTTCACCAGCACTGCCGCATCGGCTAGCCGGGCGATATCCACCGCGGCTTGCTCTTGGGCGTCGGGAGAATCGATGCTGGCACCCCAGAGCACCTCCGCTTCGGGAATGTTGGGGGTTATCACGGTTGCAAGCGGGAACAGCTTCGCACGCAGGGCCTCCACCACCCCATCACTCGCCAAATCTGCACCACTTGTAGCCACCATCACTGGGTCCACCACGATGCGCTTCGCCTCATGGCGCACGAGCGCTTCCACGATGGCGTTCACTATGGACGCCGATGACACCATGCCGATCTTGACGGCATCGGGGCGAATATCCGCGAGCACGGCATCGATTTGCTGCTTGACGAAATCGGGTGGCACATCGAGCACTCCGCTTACGCCCATCGTGTTCTGTGCCGTCAGTGCCGTAATGACCGATTGGGCGAACAGGTGATGGGCTTCGATGGTCTTGATGTCGGCCTGTATGCCCGCGCCTCCGCTCGAGTCCGACCCAGCTATGGTCAGCACGCTTCTCATGGCAGCACCTCCTCCAGCTTGTCGCGCAGCTCTCGCGCGGCAGCTTCGCAATCGTCAGCGGCGAAGATGGCGGAAACCACGGCGGCCCCATCAACCCCAGAGCCGCGCAGGCAATCGAGCGTGCCTGCGTTCAACCCGCCGATGGCAACCACCGGGATGCTAACCACTGCGCATATCGCTTTCAACTCTTCGAAGCTCACGAAATCGGCATCGGGCTTGGTGTCTGTAGGTATTACTGCGCCCACGCCCAGATAATCAGCACCAGCCGCTTGTGCTTCCAAAGCCTGCTGCACCGTACTTGCAGACACACCCACGATGGCTTCGGGGCCCAGCAGCTCGCGCGCATGCGCGCACGCCATGTCGCTTTGACCCACATGGACTCCATCGGCACCCACCTCGCAAGCGAGGCTCGCATCATCATCGATGACGAAGGGAACGCCACGACGCGCACAGAGGTTCTTGAGCGACCGTGCTAGGCCAAGCACCTCATCATGCGGGGCATCTTTCTCGCGCAGCTGGATAAAGGTGGCACCGCCATCAATCGCATCGCTTACGCATTGCTCCAGACTGCGACCACCCAGCCATGCACGGTCGGTTACTGCGTAAAGCCGCATGGCTTGCCTGATCTTATCGCTATTCCACTGAGACGACATCGCCTTTGCCTTTCCTTGGCGCGCAGGCGCGCTTGCCCTAAAGCGCTTCGATGCGCGCGTTTTGCTCCAGCACATCAGCCGTCATGGTGCTCATGGCGTCGAGCAGGCACATGCGGTAGCTCCCGTTGCCGTCGCCGGGGCGCATGCGCGCAGCAGCAACTTCGCCAGCGATTCCCATGGCAGAAACCGCGGTGAGCACTGCCTCCAGGCGCGTTTGCGGGTTCGCTACCGCATAAGCGGCCGTCACGCAGGTGAGCATGCAGCCAGCACCGGTGATCTTGCCCATGGCTGGCGAGCCGTTCGTGATGGCGAATGCTTGGCCGGCATCGGCAACAATGTCGATTGCCCCTGTGATAGCAACGATGGCACCGGTTCGCTGCGCAAGCGAACATGCAAAGGCAGCGTTTTGGCCCAAGTTGTCCGGCGTCACCACGTCATCGGGATTAACGTCCACTCCACGCGTGGCTGCAGCAGCACCAGCAAGGGCCTTCACTTCCGACATGTTGCCGCGAATGACGCTTACAGCATAGTTATCGAGCAGCATACCTGCCACCTGCGTGCGCAGCGCCGAAGCCCCAGCTCCTACCGGGTCGAGCACGATGGGATGCCCTAGTTCGGTCGCGCATTGACCGGCCGCCTTCATGCCCTCGATGGTGCGCTTGTTCAGCGTGCCGATGTTCAGCACCAGGCCGCCGCAGATGGATTGGATATCCACCACGTCTTCAGCCTCGTCGCTCATGATGGGGCTAGCGCCACATCCCAACAGGATGTTCGCGCAATCGTTCACCGTGACGTAGTTGGTGATGCAATGGACGAGCGGCGTGGTTTCCTGAACGCCCTTGAATGCCGTGGATAAATAGAATGGTTCCACGATTATCTCCCTTCGATGGCATTATCCAACAGGTTCCACGGGTCGAGGCGTGCGCGCCTCCTCTCAGCCTGCCGCTTTGCAAGCTCCCCACGGGCATTATAGGGCTAAGCGCGAACAAGAAGAGGAAGGTTATGAAATGGGTTGATATCTCATAGCGAATGCAGCCAACTTGCTTGGCAGCATGGTGTCGGCAGAACTTCGCCTCAGGCAGAAGAAATCAAAGCCAATGCAAGCAGTCGAGTGGATAGAACACCGCTAGCGTGCCCTTCCTCACCGCTATGGAAGCGGGTTTGCCTATAAGCTCATTCGAAAGCCCTAAGGTGGTGCGATTGCTCAAGCTCGCATCCTCAAGCCCGTATTCCAAACCCTCTTCGGTCACGCCTTGACTCTCTGCGCAAAGGGAGAAGACGGAAACCGTTCCGGTATGCCCAGAGGGAAGCTGAAGCAAGCCCGGACCCACCACGTAACCCATGACGGAATCGAGACCCACGACGATCGTTTCCAAACCCTCTTCGGCAAAGCGCGCGAGAAGCTGCATGTTCGCTATCGTGTGGTCGAGCCTGCCCCCAAGCGCTCCGAACACGACGATGCGCTTGAAGCCAAGTTCAGCCGCCCGTCCAAGCGCTATCTCGAGGTCGCTCATATCCTTGTGGACAGGAAACTCCTCGATGGGACAATCGGCAGGCACGAAGCCGAGTGAGTCGAAATCGCCCACAGCGAGATTCGGCGTTGCGCCAACGGATCGCACATGCGCATAACCTGCATCGGCTGCTATGACGTAGTCGAAGGCGCCTGCATCTTGCATCTTCGCGAACTGCTGGCTGTTGAAGTCGCTTGCCGCCACCAAAGCGCAAGTATCCATGGGCACCCCTTTTCGACTTTGCTACAATAGCACACCGGAGTGGGCCAGACGGCCGTGTGCATGCCATGCATGCACGAGGAAAGTCCGGGCTCCACAGGGCAGGATGCCAGCTAACAGCTGGGCGGGGTAACCCGACGGATAGCGCCACAGAAAAGAAAACTCTCACCCGCACGAAATCTCTTTCGAGATTTCACTGGGGAGCATCAGGCGGAGCAGATGGGCGTGAAATACGAGGGAGCGACCTGGGC
>CANOHY010000081.1 GCA_947565915.1 uncultured Eggerthellaceae bacterium
CGACCACCGAGATCTACACTCTTTCCCTACACGACGCTCTTCCGATCTCTTCCCGTCTCTTATACAAATCGGCTGTGGGATCGCATAGGTTTCGCAGCCGATTTGTATAAGAGACGGGAAGAGAGGTAACTAAGTTGGCATTTGGAAAATTCACGACACCGGTGCAGTGGCAGGAAGGCGAGTACACCGTCACTCGTACCAACTCTTGGTCGCCTCCGGGAGACCATCCGACTGGAGCCGGCATGAAGCTCTATGTCAAAGACGGCATCCTGGAGAAGGTTGAGGGCGATCCTGAGCAGTCTATCACCAAGGGTGCCATGCCCATCCGCATGCTGTCGCTGCCGGAGTACGTCTACAGTCCGTATCGCATCCTCCATCCTATGAAGCGCGACCCGCAGAAGCGCGGCGACGATTCGGCTTGGGAGGAGTGCACCTGGGACGAGGCCTATGACTTGATCTGCGACAACGTGCGCCGCATCACTGAGCAGTACGGCAGCAATGCCATAGCCACTTTCGTGGGTACCGGCCGCGAGGCTGGAAACTGGGGCCCCACGATGTCCTGCCGCGTGTTCAACAGCCCGAATGTCGTGTACATGCAGACCGGTTGGTCTTGCTATGGCCCGCGTATGGCCTGCACGTCCTATGTTCTGGGCGCTCCGTACCCGGAGCTCGATTATGCTTCACAGTTCCCCGACAGCTATGACGACCCGCGCTGGAAGTGCCCTGAGGTCATCATGATCTGGGGCAAGGAACCGCTGAAGAGCAATCCTGACGGCTTCTGGGGTCATTCCATCGTGGACATGTACGCTATGGGCGCCAAGTTCATCGTCGTGGACCCCCGCCTCACGTGGGAAGCTGCCCGCGCAGAGGTGTGGCTGCAGGTTCGTCCTGGCACCGACGCTGCCCTTGGCATGGCCATGTGCAACATCATCATCTCCGAGGACCTCTACGACCACGACTTCGTGGACAAGTGGACCTTTGGCTTTGATGAGTTCGCTAATCGCGTCAAGACCATGAGCCCTGAGCAGGCAGCTGAGATCTGCGAGGTTCCCGTGGATAAGATCTACGAGGCTGCTCGCATGTTCGCCAATGCCAAGCCTGCTGCCCTGCAATGGGGTCTTGCTGTGGACCAGAAGCCCAATGGCATCCAAATGGGCTTCTGCTGCCTGGCTATGATGACCATCACGGGCAACCTGGATATCCCCGGCGGTATGATCATGGGCGCAATCGACATCGGTGGTCTGGGTTCTGGCTATACCGACCTTGATCCGCAGTCCAAGATCAATGAGCAGATTGGCGTAGACGAGTATCCGGCCATGGTTCGCACTCAGCAGTTCGCCCATCCGGACGTTGTGTTCGACGAGCTCGAGAAGGACGATTCGCTCATTAAGATGGGATTCTTCACCAGCGCGAATGCCCTCGCCAATCCCTGCAATCTGCCCAAGCGCTACGAGAACGCCTTGAAGCGCCTCGAGTTCAATGCTGTTATGGATATCGTCATGACGCCGACGGCCGAGGCTGTTTGCGATGTGTTCCTGCCGGTCAACACCTATGCGGAACGCGACATGTACGTTGCCACTCATTATGGCGCTTGTGGCACCTGGATTGGTGCCATCAAGAAGGCCGTCACGGTTGGCGATACCAAATCTGACATCACCATCATGCGCGAGCTCGGCACGCGTCTTCGCCCCGAGCTTTGGGAGATGTACAAGACCGATATCGAGTACATTGATGACCAAAAGCTCTGCACGTTGAAGACTCCCGAGGGCAAGCCGCTCACGATGCAGGATCTGTTCGATCATGGTTGCTATCACGTGGACTACGAGTACCGCAAGTACGAGAGCGGCAAGCTCCGTCCTGACGGAAATCCTGGCTTCATGACTCCGACCGGTCGTGTGGAGCTCTACTCTACGATGCTGGAGGGTTGGGGCGATGATCCGCTGCCCTACTACGAGGAGCCGCCCACATCTCCGCATTCCACTCCGGAGTACGCCAAGGAGTACCCGATGGTTCTCTCCACTGGTGCTCGCACATGGTCGTATTTCCACTCCGAGCAGCGCCATGTGCCGCTGCTGCGCGAGGTGGAGCCGTGGCCGCTCGTTGACATCAACCCTGAGGATGCTGAGAAGTACGGTCTCATCGACGGCGATTGGGTCTGGCTTGAGAACGACAACGGCAAGTGTCGCATGAAGCTCTCGGTGCAACCAGGTCAGAAGAAGGGCGCCCTGGCTTCCCAGCATGGCTGGTGGTATCCGGAGCGCGAGGCCTCGTCGCCCCGTCTATTCGATGTCTACGAGGTTAACGTGAACAACCTGGTTCCTTACAAGACTATCGGCAAGCTTGGTTGGGGTGCTCCGATGAAATGCCTGATGTGCAAGATCTACAAGGCGGATGCGCCGGAGGACGAAGGTAAGATCAAGGAGGTCCTCAATGGCTAAGAAGGGCTTGATGATAGACTATCTGCTTTGCACTGGGTGTCACACCTGCGAAGTAGCTTGCAAGCTTGAACACGACCTGCCCACGGGTTTCTTCGGCATCAAGCTGGCCGATGACAAGCCTTGGCAGATCGATGAGAACACCTGGGAATACAAATGGGTGCCCATCCCCACCCAGCTCTGCGACCTGTGCGCCGAGCGTACCGCCGAGGGCAAGGAGCCCGCTTGCGTTCTGCAGTGTTGCTCCCATTGCATGCACTACGGCACAGTGGCCGAGCTCGCACAGAAGATGGATGAGACTGCTCGTCCCTGCACCATGTTCACCATCAAGGAGTAGCGCGAAAGCTGATCCGAAGATTCTAAGCATGGCATGGACGAGTAAGGGTTCTGGCCTTTCGGGGCCAGAACCCGAAGTACGTTTATTCGATGAAAGGAATCGTCATGAAAAGAGATGAATTCTTGGAACTGTCCGATGCGGATCAGCTCAAGTGGCTCACCGAGCAGACTGATGCTGGTCGCGAAGTGACCGACATCTGCGAAGAGCTTGGCTGCTCTAGGGCTGACCTTCAGGGTTTCGGGTACACTTATGCACTCGGCAATTGGCACTTCATGTCGATGTCTGACCGCGCGTCCGTGGTGGCTCAGAACTAGCTGTTCGTCGTTTCTTTGGTACGGAGGTCTGAAGCCAAGGCGCGTTTTATGTCCCTGGCTTTTGCCCATAATGCAGGTATCAGGATAGAAGGGAGCGAGCATGCATGGAGGTGTATTGATGCTGGTGCCGCCCGCTCGAGCTGATGCGAACTTCTTGGCGTGAAAGAGAGGACACGTTCAAGAAGAGGAGGCATCAATGAGCGATGAGAAGGCTATCAAGACCGATGGCATGGACGATTGGGTAGTCGGAAAGGACGGCTCCACTGTCAATGTGGCAGCTACCGGCCAGGATTATCCTTGGCAGTGGAAGGAAGGAGACCTTACCGTTACTAGGAGCGCTGCTTGGAGCGCGCCTGGTTGCCATCTGGGATGTGGCGTCAAAGTCTACACGGACAAAGACGGAAACTTCGTCAAGCTCGAGGGCGACGAGAAGAATCCCTTCAATC
>CANOHY010000082.1 GCA_947565915.1 uncultured Eggerthellaceae bacterium
AATTCCGGCAACTATATTCCTCTACTTCCTCGAGAAGAACGGTATGCTGTATCGCGATGGTCAAAAGATTATGAGCGACAGCGCCCTTGTTGCTGCCACGATTATGATTGCGGAATCGGAACCGGAAGAGAAAGAGATCATGGTTTCGCTTGTTATGAACTTTCTTGTTTGAGTTTGCATGCGAATTCGCCTTTATCGATAGCGCTCGCTACTTCTTATTAGAGCGAGTGTCGCTCAAAGAGATGGGATGCCCTCGGTGGCGCAAGAAGACGATGGGCGCATTCTTGGTTTCTGCGGCGTTCAGGAAGATTCCTTGGAAATGCTGTTCGTCGATCCCGCCCACCACGGCGAAGGGGTTGGCAGTGCGCTTTTCCGCTTCGCCGCCGAGAAGCTGGGCGCCCGGCGCCTGGAGGTGAACCAGCAGAATCCCCGGGCCCGGCGCTTCTACGAGGACCGCGGCTGGTTCGTGACCGGCTGGCGGGAAACCGACGATGCCGGGGAGCCGTTTCCCCTTCTGCAGATGGAGCCGCCCGCATTCTCGGAAGAAGAGCTTCGGGAGGCGCAGCGGCAGATTGGCTCGATGCTTCACAAGCTGCGGAAAACGGTGGAAACCCTGGGCGCGAAAGGGCATCCCGAACGCTATAAATCCCAGATCACCTTAGCCAAACGCCGGATTCGCACCCTAGAGATAGCGAGCACCCTGATCCACCGGAAGCTGTGACCGCCCGAAGGAACGGCGCCCTCTCCGGTCACGTCCCTTTTACTCATGCAATGAAGCGATATCAGCAAACCCCAGCTCAGCGGCTTATGTAAGGACCTTTTGACATTGAAAGCCGGCTGGGATTCCCCCTTGTAAAGCCGTCTTGGTGGTATTTTCTGGAAGCAGATGGAAACCTCGTCCCGTGAAGGGAGGCGCCAGTGGAGCTACCCAGGCAGTTGAAGGCTAACCGGGAACGTCTCGGCATGTCGCAGGAAGATGTCGCCCATGCGATCTTCGTGTCGCGCCAAACCATGTCCAGCTGGGAAAACGGCAAGACCTATCCCGCTGTGCAGAGCCTGCTTCTGCTTAGCCAGCTCTTCGGTGTCTCCATAGATGATCTCGTGAAAGGAGACGTGGTTTCAATGAAACAGACGATCAGCCGGGATGCCCTGACTATGGAAAGGTCAAGCTGGGGGGCGGCCTGCGCCGTCTTGGCGGGAGTTGCCTGCATGGTGGGTTGGTGCGATATCTGGCCCGATCCCTCCTTCATCCCGCATATGTCATGCGGCGCGCTTGTCGGCATGGGCCTCTTCGCCGTGCTCTTCGCGCTGGCTCTGTTCCTTGCGTTCCGCATCGAGCGGATAAAGAAGGAACGTGATCTTGTGACATACAAGGAGATAAGCGCATTCATGAATGGTCAAGAAGGCGTTGCCGAGGATGGCTCTTCGGACAGAAGGCGCAGATGGCTGGGTAACATGGTGAAGCTCGTATGCGGCGCCGGTTTCGGTTTCGTTGTCGGGTTTGTGCTCACGACTATCGTGAGCAGCTTAAATTGAACCCTGCCGCGAACACGGTCACGCATAACACGGGGTAGCACGGGGGACAGTTCTGTGCGTTGCGTCATTTCGTTGGCAATGGGTATGCAATTTCATTCAAGAGCAGCAGCGCGTGGAGGGCTATCCTGTTCTTGAAAGGAAAGACCTTGCATGAATGAATCCTGTACCATCGAGCCCCTTCCGCTTTTCAAGGGAGAGCGCAGAACATACAGCGGCATCTTGCAGCCGTTCGCTGGCCATGCCCATGACCATTACGTTTTCGGCATCGTCCGTGAAGGCGAACGCGAGCTTGTCCTGAACGGAGAACTCCTGCGCATCAAGAAAGGCGACGTCCTTGTGTTCAATCCCGGCGATGCCCATGGCTGCACCCATGCGAGCGAAAGCCCCTTTGCCTATGACAGCTTCACGGTTGCAGCGGAAATCCTCGATGGCAAGCGATTCGACTTCCCAGGCAATGCCGACAATCAGCCACGGGATCAGCTTGAGGAAGTGTTTTATCTGCTCGACAGATGCCGAGAAGAGGATGCCCTAGAGGCGTTCGCGGCCTTCGAGCAGACGCTTGTCGCAAAACCTGATACGAAGCCGCCGAATCTCAAGCACGAGGAAGCCGCGATGCGCCTTTATGCCCATATGCTCGGGCATCTTGCGAAGAGGACCCGCGTGGAAACATTCGCGGAGAGCGAGGACCTCTCGGCCTATGCGCTCATCCGTGCGTATAGGTGCATGTTCTCCCTCACACCGGTCCAGCATCAGCTGGCGCTTCGCGTGGATGCGGCATGCGGGCTCCTGGCTAATGGGGCAAATGCATCGAGTGCGGCGGCCGAACTGGGGTTCTCCGACCAAGCGCACCTGACGCGCGAGTTCAAGAAGCGCATCGGGTGCACGCCCGCGGCTTACGCCGCAATGTGCAAGGCGGGTGATGGGCGAGGATGAAATACCACCTTGTCGCCCTGTTCACCATCTCCGTATGGGGCATCACCTTCGTTTCCACCAAGGTGCTCTTGGTGGATATATCCCCCTTATGGATACTGCTTCTGCGTTTTGCACTCGGCCTTTGCATCCTTTGCGCCATGCGTCCCCATGTCCTAAGGCTTGGGAAGCGGACGGACAAAGTGCTCTTCGCTGCTGCCGGGGCGACGGGCATCGCCGCTTATTACCTGTTGGAGAATGTCGCGCTCGTGTTCACCACGGCGACTGCCGTCGGCGTGATCGTGGCGGCATCGCCGCTGTTCACGGCCCTTATCGCCGCCGCCCTCGGCGACCGCTCCTCCATCAGCGTCCGCTTCTTCTGCGGCTTCGCGCTTGCAATGGCGGGGCTTGTCGTTGTCAGTGCGGGCACGATGGGCGAAGGCGACATCATGGCCTTCACCGGCTTCGACCTTTTCGGCGATATGCTTGCATTGGCTGCAGCCCTTGTGTGGGCGGTCTACTCCACGCTGGTCGCCCGCATCGCGCAGAAGGGCTACGAGACGATAGCCGCCACCAAGCGCACGTTCGTGTGGGGAGTCGCCTTCATCCTGGTCGTCACGGTCATCTTCGATCCGTATGCACCGCAGCCAGCTGACCTTCTTGACTGGCAGAACGTGCTTAATCTGCTCTTTTTGGGCGCGGTGGCATCGGCGGCATGCTTCGTCACGTGGGGTGTCGCCGTGAAGCATCTGGGGGCGACCGCGACGAGCACCTACATATACCTTGTTCCCGCCATCACGGCCACCGCTTCCATCCTCATCCTGGGAGAGCCGCTGAATACGCCCATCATCTTAGGCTTGGCCATTACGATCGCAGGGCTCCTGCTGTCCCAGGGAAGGGGTTTATGCTGATGGGCAAAAGGTAAGTTGTCATGAGATGCAAAAGGAAGTCGAGCATCTAGTCTTGATGCCATCGTGTCTGTTGAGT
>CANOHY010000083.1 GCA_947565915.1 uncultured Eggerthellaceae bacterium
TCGGCCGCTACCCGCACCAGAGGGGCTTCGGGCGCCTTTCGGCCCGCGACCGCGCCATCGTCTCCTGGGCGCTGGCCATGACCCATCTGGACGAGTTCGCCGCGCGGCCCATCGACGCCCTCTCGGGCGGCCAGCGCCAGCGGGCCTGGATCGCCATGGCGCTTGCCCAAGACACCGGCCTCATCCTGCTCGACGAGCCCACCACGTACCTGGACATGGCGCACCAGCTGGAGGTCCTCGAGCTTCTGCGCGATCTGAACGAGCGGGAGGGGAAGACCATCGCCCTTGTGATCCACGAGCTGAACCTGGCGGCACGCTTCTCCGACTGGATGATAGCCCTGCGTGCGGGGAGGATATGCGGCGCCGGCACACCGGCCGACGTGATGACCCCGGCGCTCTTGCGCGAGGTCTTCGGCCTCGAGGCCCTCATCGAGCGCGATCCCTGGACCGGCCGCCCGAGCCTGGTGAGCTACCGCCTGGCCGACAACCACCCCTGAGGATCTTCGGCGAAGCTTAGAGATCTCTGCTGGAAGCCGGTGTCTCTGGAGCCTTGGCCGCCTGGCGGGAGAGGTCGCGAAGCATGTCGAGCAGCTCGTCCCGGGTGTGGACGCCAGCTTTCTGATAGATATGGCTGACGAAGGTGGCCGCCGCCATCGGGTTTCCGCTGCTCGTGCGCCCGAGCTACGTGCTCGGCGGCCGCGGCATGGGCATCGTCTACGACGAGCGCGGCCTGGTGAATATCCAGTTCGCCGTGAAGGACGGCATGGTCTACGTCATCGAGGCGAACCCGCGGGCGAGTCGCACCGTGCCCTTCGCCACCACTTTGGCCGGCGCCCAGGCCATGGCCGCCGGCATGCAAGCCGCCCGCGAGGGCGAGCTGGATGTGAGGTCTTTGCAGGAACGGTAACGGGGGAGTGCCGGAGGAGTGCTGAAGTTACTCCTCCGGCAGCGCTTCCCAGCCGTAGGCTATATTGGGCGGCTTGAAGAGATCGACGAACTCGGCCGGGGAGAGGGCGGGAACGGGAGATTTCTCGAAGTCGCGCCCGTTGCGCGTGACGATGAAGTCCATGCCGGTGCGGTAAGCGGAATAAGCGATGAGGTCGTCTTCGTAATCGCGGTGTTCGTGCTCGTAGGCGGCAAGGCAGTCGCCGGAGGTGGTGTCGGCGATGGAGAAGAGTCGCAGCAAGTCTCCGAAAGCCTTCCGCGCCTCAGTCGCGGCCATGAGTTTTCGGGCGGTGAGCAGATAGCGGATAGAGGGTGTTGCGCAGGCGGGCATCCAGAGCTTGAAATCGCGCAGGAGCGCAATATCGACGGCGGTGAAGGCAGCTTCGAAGTCATCGGTGTCGGTGAACAGGTCGATGACGACATTGGTGTCGAAGAGAACGTTCATCACGCGCCGCCGTGCTTCTCGAGAAGGTGCTCGCGCCAATCGCCGCGCCAATCGTGGTCCTTTGGCGCAATGGAGGGCTCGAGGGCTTCGGGTGCCGGTCGCGACGGGCCGACCATAGCCCGCAAAAGCTCGCGCCTTTCGCAAATGTCGTCGCCAGCGGTCGCATCGGCGAGGAAATCGGGCACTTGCTGGCTTCGCTCGAGCTCGCAGAACAGCTGTCGCACCGCCTTGGATACGCTGATGTGTTGCTTGGCAAGCACCTGCACCCCGTGCTCTTTCAGTTCTTCGGGAAGCCGTATGTTCAAGGTTGCTGTCGCGCCCATGGACACCTCCTCTGCTTTGTGAGCACTATACTGCATTATGTAATGCACGTAAAGATATTCGTGCGCTCTCGCAGATCGCGTTATTGCTGGCGTGGTGTCGCAGCTTTGAGATGGGTTGATCTTGGATCCAGTGCTTGCTTCAGGAGAAGTGTATGGGGCGAATGTGACGCATCCCATACGTTACCATGACCCGGTGGTAGGCGGATATACAGGAGGTCTTCTATGTTTACCATCAAAGGAGCGCATGGCACCGCGTCGTGCTACGCCACCAACATCGAGGAAGAAGCTATCGAGCAGATTCGGACGATGCTCGACATGCCCTTCGCGGAAGGGGCGAACACCGCCATTATGCCTGATGCGCATTTTGGGAAAGGCTGCACCATCGGCACCACTATGAAGGTGACCGACAAGGCGGTGCCCAATTTGGTAGGTGTCGACATTGGCTGCGGGATGCTCACAGCCGATTTGGGTCACAAGAACATCGATCTGCCAGCGTTCGACGACGCGTGCCACGAGGTGCCCTCGGGTCCCAAGGTTTGGGATGGCCGCAGGGAGCGGTTTGATTTGCAAGAGTTGCGCTGCTATCGCGCGCTGAAGGACACGAAGCGCATGGGCCGATCGTTGGGCACGCTGGGCGGTGGTAACCACTTCATCGAAATCGATCGTGCCTCCGACGGCATGCAGCGTCTGGTTATCCACACGGGTTCGCGCAACCTGGGACTGCAAGTGGCTACCTATTATCAGAACCTGGCCATCGACCTGCACGAAGGAAAGGAAGAGCTGTTCGAACGCCGCCAGCAGCTCATCGACAGCTACAAGGCCGAAGGTCGTCGCGCTGACATACACGAGGCCCTGAAGGAGCTGGACCGCGAATTTATGCCGATGCCCTTGGATGCCCCGATGGACCTGTGCTGGCTGTACGGCTCTTATCTGGATGACTATCTGCACGACGTGGCTATCTGCCAGAATTTCGCCGTGCGCAATCGAGAGCGCATCATGGTCGAGCTTCTGGAACGCACCGGGCTTGACGCCTCGTCGGTGTTCCACACGGTGCACAACTACATCGATACCGAGGAGATGATCCTGCGCAAGGGCGCTATCGCGGCCCATGCCGGCGAGAAGGTGCTCATCCCCCTGAACATGCGCGACGGCTCCATCATCGCCACCGGGAAGGGGAGTGCTGAGTGGAACTACTCCGCGCCTCACGGAGCCGGCCGCGTGTTGTCGCGCACAAAGGCGAAGGAGATGCTGAGCATGGACGACTACCGAGAGGCCATGGAGGGGATTTATTCAACCTCAGTGAAGGAGACGACACTGGATGAGGCTCCCGCCGCCTACAAGCCCATCGAGGATATCGTTGGCCCCATCTCAGCCGCTGTCGACATCGTCGATGTGATGAAGCCCATCTACAACTTCAAAGCGAGCTAGTAACGCGATCGACTCTGCTGCCTGGGCTTTCGATGATAAATTGCGAAGGTCAATGAGTAAAATTCGCCCCATCTATTCTGAAAAACTGAAGCAAGTGAATTTCGGAATAGAGAGGTGATTGTCATGGGTTATGGTGCGCGCGCAAGTATTAGTAAGAGGAGCAACA
>CANOHY010000084.1 GCA_947565915.1 uncultured Eggerthellaceae bacterium
AGTACAAGGTGAGTACAAATACGACGGATTCTTTTAGCTGTCTGAAAGCGCGTGAGTATAGCTTTGGGTCTATGCCCGAAATGCAAGCGTAAGCTCACATTATCGTGATGGCGAGGCAGCAGGAAAAGGTCGTACTCAAATACTCAATGCAGCTCAACCATAAGAAATGCTCCCTCGACAACTGCCAAGAGAGCATTCTCTGAAACGATGGTTCAACTGGCTTGGAGGCAACTAGAACGCTTGCCAGCGCACAAAATCGCGCCAAAGCACATTCAATCCAAACCTCACGATAATGTGCGCCCTATTCCCACTCCACTGTGCCCACGGGCTTGGGGGTCAGGTCGTAGCACACCCGGCAGATGCCCGGCACCTCGTGAGTGATGCGGTCGGTCATGCGCTTCAGCAATGCCCAATCGAGCTCGGGCACCTCGGCGGTCATCACGTCCACAGTGTTGATGGCTCGAATGATAGCTGGCCACTCGTAGGCGCGCTTGCCGTCGCGCACGCCCGTGGCGCGCATGTCGGGCACCACGACAAAGTACTGCCAGGCGCCCACGCCCGCCGCCTCCATTTCCTCACGCACGATGGCATCGGCCTCGCGCAGGGCTTCCAAGCGGTCGCGCGTGATGGCGCCAAGGCAACGCACACCCAGGCCCGGGCCGGGGAATGGCTGGCGCTCTACCATGTTCTCGGGCAAGCCGAGCGCACGGCCAACTTCGCGCACCTCGTCCTTGAACAGCAGCTTCACCGGTTCCACCAAGTCGAACTGCAGGTCATCGGGCAAGCCACCCACGTTATGGTGCGCCTTCACACCGTCCTTCGACTCAAGGATGTCAGGATAGATGGTTCCTTGCGCCAGGAAGTCCACCTCATCGCCCACCTTGCGCGCCTCTTCCTCGAACACGCGTATGAACTCGCCTCCGATGGTCTTGCGCTTGATCTCGGGGTCTGCCTCCCCCGCCAGCAAGTCCAAGAAGCGGTCTGTTGCGTCTACATACACCAAGTTCGCATCCATCTGGTTCTGGAACACGTCGATAACCTGCTCGGATTCGCCCTTGCGCATGAGCCCATGGTTCACATGCACGCAAATGAGGTTCTTGCCAATCGCCTTGATCAGCAGGGCAGCTACCACACTCGAATCAACGCCGCCGGAAAGCGCCAACAGCACCTTCCTATCGCCCACCTGCTCGCGAATGGCAGCAACCTGCTCGTCGATGAAGACGTTGGCAAGCTCAGGCGTGTTGATGCGCGCCATCGAATCAGGGCGAACGTTCGAATCCATTGAGACCTCCTAGCTTTTGAACTATATCTGGCGATGAGAGGATTATAGCCGACCTTGCATGGCCGACCTTGCATAGCCGACCTTGCGCATGACTGCTGCCCCTGCGATGCAGCAAGAGCAGTGCCGTGCAAAAGCGGCACACAAGCAAAGATGCGAACCTGAAACCCTAAAGCTCGATGCGGCCGCACTTGCCAAGGATCTCACTTGCAGCCGTGCAAGCATCGCACGTGCAATACTTCGCGCCATTGGCCTTAGCCTGCTCGGCCGCAGCAAGCAGCTCGGCAGCCGCCTCTTCGCTGCGCATCTCCTTGCAAGGTCCCTGGGCGAAAGCGATCAAGCCGTCGATCGTGTGAGGACGTCCCTCCAGATAATCGAGCAACTGCTCAGTGGCCGCCTCGACCGCCGCATCGCTGCTATCGGCAGCAACGGCCGCTTTCCATGCATTCGCCGCATCCTTTGTCGATTGCTTGCTCGCACCCGTGGTGGCCAAGATGTCTGCGCGCTCGGCAATGTAATCGAATGTTTCCTTGTCCATGGCGTCTCCTAACTATCGATATCTTTGCATCTGAAACGGTAAAGCAATTCTTGCAAGCTGTCACGATGTTATTGGCGTCAACTGCATGCTGAACTATCGAGGCTATCCGATGGGCAGCCATCGAGCTCAGCGCTACTTCGTTTGCGCGCATGCTCGGCGTATGCTCGAATAGCTTGATCCTAAGCATCTTTGCGGCCACCGAGGAGGTCTTACCATGAATGCCAAGTTCAGCACGTGCGTTTTCTGCGATAGAGGCTGTGCCATAGCCGCATATGGCCCCGAAGCCTTCGCGGTTTCCGAAATGCCGCTGAACATCGGCTTTGGCGGCATAATCCGGCGTCTCATGAGCCATCTGGGTGCCTTGAACTACATCGCTCCCGTTCAGCTGTGCATGGGCAACACCGCACAGGTGCATCGTGCCGTATACGGGTGGTACACCAGCGCAAACTGGCAAGTGGCCGATTGCATCGTCTACTTTGGGCAAGACCGCGACACCGAACGCTGGCCTGGCGAGTTCTTGAACCTGAAAGCCGCACTTGGGCGCGGTGCCACGCTGATAGAAGTCGATCCGCGCATTACCGAAACCTCGAAGCTCGCTCAGCATCACTTGCGCATTCGCCACGGCACCGATGCCGCCCTGGTGCTCGCGTGGATCAACGTGATCATCGAGGAGGAGCTCTACGACCACAAATTCGTGAGCAGCTCTTGCATCGGCTTCGACGAGCTCAGAGAGCGCGCAGCCGAGTACGATCCCTGCCAGGTAGAGAGCGCTTATGACAAGGTAAGGCTGCTGACGAAGCTAGACGCCAATCAGCCTGCTGGCAGCATCCGCGTTCCCCATGGATGGTGGAAACCGGAAACGGCCCAAGGGCTGGCCGAGGGACTGAGCAGCGCACAGGAGCTCAACGACGGTCTGCTGTTTCCGACTCACGTCATCGACGCCCAGCCTCTTCCGATCATTCTACTCAACAATCGTTCAATCGCATTCGTTCTGTCCAAGTTAAGCTCAGCCTTAGAGCTAACCCTATACAATGGAATTGCCCGTGATTATCAGATTTGCCTGTACCTCTTAAGCAAACCATACAGAAAGAGAGGTGCTTCGATGTGGAATCCGTTCGATTTCGATGGCGATGGTAGCCTCGATCCACTCGAGACTGCCATTGGTGCATCCATCATCGGAAGCTACGGCTATGGTGCCGGTGCCTCCGAAGCCGAAGAGCGCGCAACATATCTACGCGACGAATATAAAGGCAAGCTCGACCGCAAACAGAGGCGCATCGACGAGCTAGAAAGCGAACTCGACGACTTACGAAACTCATCCTG
>CANOHY010000085.1 GCA_947565915.1 uncultured Eggerthellaceae bacterium
TTGCCCTTATATTCGCGAAGCGTTGCAATCTTCTTCACGATATCCGGTACTAGCAAGTTGAGCGGATCGTTGTAATCGAAATGGGGCATAGGTTTTTCTTTCTGCATCAGGGGGCTCTTTTTCTGCATCATACTGTAACATTTGATGCAGAAAAAAGATTCATGATGCAGATAAGATGCCGGGGATAATAGAGGAGAGGCGCTGAGCGCTGAGATCATCCAGGCGCTCGTCCAAGCCATAAGCGCTTCTTCGGACGATTTTCGTATTGACAATCGCGTTTATAAGGCGCATCATGAGTAATCTCGGAAAAGCGAACAAATGTTCCCAATCATTCATCAATTGCAGCAAGGGGAGAGGGGTTCTGCCGAAGACGAGGCCGATAAATTCATAGCCTGGGAGGAGGTGTGATCCATGGAGCCCTCGATGCGCGAGCGTGTCGTCATGCACATAGACATGAATGCGTTCTATGCCAGCGTGGCTCAGCACCTCGACCTCTCGCTTCGAAACCGCCCCATCGCCGTTGCGGGCGATCCGAAGAAGCGAAACGGCATCGTGCTTGCCAAGTCCCGGCAGGCGAAGGCGGCGGGGGTGAAGACGGGCTGCGCCATTTGGGAAGCCAAGAGGGTGTGCCCGGACATCGTCATCGTGCCTCCCGACTACGCTGCGTACAAGAAGTACTCGCACCTCGCGCGGATGATCTACTACGACTACACCGACCTGGTTGAGCCATTCGGGTTGGACGAGTCGTGGATCGAGGTCACCAACTCGTTGCAGCTCTTCGGCGGCAATGGACTGCTGCTTGCCCAGGAGATATCCGAGCGCGTGAAGGCAGAGCTCGGGCTCACCGTCAGCGTTGGGCTGTCGTTCAATAAGGTTATGGCGAAGCTTGGAAGCGACATCGATCCGGGCGATGGCATCGTGCCCATCACACCCGAGAACTTCCGGCAGGTGGCATGGCCACGCGCCGCACGCGACCTCATCTACGTGGGCCCGGCAACTGCTCGCAAGCTCCACTCTGCAGGCAAGGACACCATAGGGGACCTCGCCTGCGCCTCGGACCTTTTCCTCAAGCGCCGCTTTGGAGTGGTCGGGCTCATGCTGCGCGATTTCGCCAACGGCATCGATGGCTCGCCGGTGCGGCGGTTCAATCCTGCCATATCCGATGTGGAATACGACATCAAAGGCATAGGGAACGGCCTCACTGCCCCGCATGACCTCGAGTGCGAAAGCGATGCCAAGGCGCTTGTGTGGCTGCTCGCAGAATCCGTTGGCCAGCGCCTGCGCGAGTCGCGCTTGCGCTGCCGTACTGTTTCGGTAGGGCTGCGTCGCGCGGGGGATCTGTCTGGATATGCGCGTCAGCGCACCCGCAAGGCGCCCACATGCCTCACGAAGGATATCGCCAGCACTGCCATGCAGCTCATCCTGGAGAATCAGCCAATCGATCCCGAGCACGCACTGCGCGCTATCCATGTGCGCGCCACGAACCTCGTACCCATGGACGTGCCCATCCAATGCGACCTCTTCGGCGACGCCGAGACCATAGCGGCACAAGAGCGGCTGGAAACCGCCATAGATGACCTTCGGCGCCGCTTCGGCAACGGGTGCGTGCGCCGCGTGGTCGAGCTCACCGACGATGCCATGAGGAGCCTCGATATCAAACGCGACAACACCGTGCATCCCATAGGGTTTCTGCGCTAGGTGGCAAGCATGCAGGGGATAGACGCCAGACATAAGCGCTACGTGCCCGTCACCACATTCACCAACGAGGAGGGGCAGGTGCGTCCCACCTCCATCCTGTGGTTCGATGGCAAGAAGTACTCGACGCTCGTCATCGACGAGGTAAAGGATGTGCGACGCATGTCGTCGCGCCGTGTTGGAGGAGATGGCATCTGCTATACGATACGGGTTGGCAAGAACATCACGCGGCTCTACTTCGAGGATCCGAAATGGTTCGTCGAGGCGAAGGAGCCTTGGAACGATTGCGCGGCAGACGGCTGTTGAGAGGTTGCCATGTGCGGAAGGTTCGTATCGCTTTCATGGGACGAGGTGCTCGGGGTTATCCAGAGCATCCAAATGGACACGCCCTTCAACCCAGAGCCCGACTGGCCTGCGCGAAGGCCTGACGCCTTCCCTAAGTCCATAGCGCCCATCATCGTGCCGGAGCACTGCGAGCTTGTGCCTTTGGACCTTCGCTGGGGGTTCACCGCGCCTTGGGACGAGCACAAGGTGCTCTTCAACACCCGTATCGAGACTGCCCTCGACCAAAGGAACGGCGTTTGGCGCGAGGCCATCGAGCATGGGCGCTGCATCGTGCCCACCTTCGGCTTCTTCGAGCCAAGCGCTACCGAGACCGTCGCAAGCCCGCGCACGGGAAAGCCCGTAAAGAAGCAGTACGAGTTCTCCTTGCCCGGACGTCTCACCCTGCTCGCAGGAGTGCGCAACGAGGACGCCTTCAGCGTGGTCACCACCGAGCCGAACTGTTTCGTGGCCCCGGTTCACGCCCGCATGCCCATCGTGCTCGAACTGGGCGACGTGAGCCGATGGCTCTCAGGCGATTTCGCCGCACTCGCGGACAGGAGCAACGTTGCCTTGGATGTTGTCGGCGAATAGGTGCCGCATGGGGCATGGAAAGCTCGTTGCGGGCAGCGGCTGCGTAGCTCATGGAATAGCGCTCGAGGGCATCTGTGGATTGGGGCGCATCCCCTTATGGAGCGGTGATCCGTCCCGTTTTTTTGCATCGCCTTTTGACTATCCGGTGCAACTGAATATCGTAGAATCTTCAGCAGATACGGACAACTCCTATTTCTTGTCGATGCTCTTTCGGCGCGCTTGCTTTAGCCAGTTCTTCTTGAATGAGCCAATGCCACCGAAAAACTTATCGTACGTTCCGCCGTTTTCCTTAGCCGCATACTTCACGGCAGCGAGTTCGATGGTGCAAAGGTAGTCTGCAACCTGAGCAAGCCTGTACTCGGTCATAGTCGTTTTCTTGCGAATAACAGCTTGTTGCGATAGGCAGGATGCAACCGCATTGTAAAGTGCCTGCCGTACGAGCTTCTGCCCGTTGTCATAATAAATTATAATTCTGTCATAACTGTTGAAGAAGTCAGC
>CANOHY010000086.1 GCA_947565915.1 uncultured Eggerthellaceae bacterium
GCAGACTATGCGATGCTCGATGACTTCACGATTGCGCGTGCAAAAGATAGAGTACTCGATTCCATAGGCGTGATTGCAGCTGGAGTTCATGCTCCGATGTGCGATCAGCTCTACGAGCTCCTTCTCAGCTATGGAACAACACCCCAAAGCTCGGCCTTCTTCCGCAGCAAGGAGATAGATGCTCCGTCAGCTGCAATGATCAATAGCTTCTCGATGCGCTCGTACGATTTCGAGGCGATTGAGGCCGAGAATCCAGGAAAGAAGAGCTCTGCAGCTCACATCAGCGGAACAACGGTGCCTACGGCCTTCGCGTGCGCTCAAAGGGCGAACGCCACCGGCAAGGATTTCATCCTGGCTCTGGCTCTCGGCGACGACATCGCAGCGCGACTTGGTGCTGCATCGGGCTTCGACGTGTACGGCGGTTGGGATAACACCAACACCATCAACGGGCTTGGTGCCACGGTTATCGCCGGCAAGCTTGCGAAGCTGGACGAACGTCAGCTGAACAACGCCCTTGGCATGGATCTGAACATGCTTGGCGGGTCCATGGACAACATCAACTTCAAGACGTTGGCCTTCAAGCTTCCCATGGCCTTGGCTTCGCGCAATGCCATCTTCTCTGCGGATTTCGCCGCGAAGGGCATGACCGCATCGCACGATGCCTTCGGTGGCAAGAAGGGCTATTTCTTCCTGTTCTGCGGCGAGAACCAGAAGCCGGAGATTCTAACCGACGACCTCGGAAAGACCTTCTATGCCGATGTCGTGATCAAGCCATGGTCTGCATGCCGTGCAACGCATCCCTCCATCGATGCATGCGTGCAGATCGCCGAGGCGCACGACATCGACCTCGATCAGATCGAGAAGGTCACGATTCATGCGACGCCTCGCACGGCTGCTGGCTTCGTTGGACAGCCGTGGGAAATCGGCGAAGACCCCCAGGTTTGCGGTGCATTCAGCATCATCTACACTGCGGCGGTTGCCATCGCGAACAAGACGGTTCGTCCCGAGCATATGAACATTCACTATATGAAAACCCCAGAGATCGAAGATCTCATCGGAAAGATCGAAATCGTTCCAACCCTCGCCCCCGATGAGTATCAGACATCTGAGGTTGACATCCTCATGAAGGATGGCACGAACTACCACTCGCGTTGTGATGTGCCAAAGGGGGATATCTACAAGAGTGCCCTCACAAGGGACGAGATCCTCGATAAGTTCTACAAGAATATCGAGTTCTCCCAGACGCTCTCTCAAGCAGAAGCTGACGAGGTCGTGAAGACCGTAGCTCGTCTAGAAGAGCTCGAGAGCATCGATGAGCTTATCAAATTCATGAGGTAGGCAAATCCATTTTCGGATTTCTAACAAGGAGGGGTTAAATGGCTACCACAAATACTGAAAGTGGTGGAAAGCAGTACGGCGTAACTGTTTCGATTGCTGCGCTGCTCGTCATTACGATGCAGTATGTCCAGTCTTTCGTTACTCCCGGCTTGTCTGCTGTTCGCGCAGCTTATGCAGGCTTGGGAATCGATACCGTTCTGATCCAGCAGATTCAAGGCATTCCTTCCCTTATGGCCATCTTCGGCGCCATTCTGGTAGGCATCCTCGAGCGCTACATGAAGAAGAAGCATATCTTGGCCTTGGCCATGGTGCTCATGTTCTTGGGCTCGGCTGCGGCGTTCGTGCCTGAGACGACGGAAGGCTTCTGGCTGCTGCTGGCAACGCGCGTCGTTCTAGGCCTTGGCCGTGGCATGATCTTCCCGATGGCATCTTCGTTCATCGCAGACCTGTTCATCGGGCGCAAGCGCGATAGGCTCATGAGCTTCAAGACCGCTGTTGGTGGCATTTCCGGTTCGATCTTCCAGATCATCGGCGGTGCGTTGGCAGTGCTGTCTTGGCGTTACGCCTTCCTCGGCATGTTGATCTGGGTGCCGGTTGCCATCATGGTGCTCGTTTGGCTGAAGGAGCCCGAGGTTAAGCCCGCTGGCACCACTGCCGACGGCAAGAAGGGCAATCCCCTGAAGTCCATCACCGCCATCTCTTGGCTGATCATCATCGTTGCTGGTTTCTGGAACATCTTCCAGTTCTCCTACATGACCAGCATCTCCTTGGCCATCGCTGGCGTTGGCTTGGGTGACACGGGTGTTACTGGTTGGATCTCGTCTCTGCAGACGCTTGCCTGCGCTATCGGCGCTCTGTGCTACGGCGCCTTCCTCAAGGGTCGTCTCGGCGGTTTCGACCTGCCCATCGCCATCGCACTCGAGGGAATCGGATTCTTCATCCTGACCCATGTCGTTTCCGTTCCGGCCTATGCCATTGCTACCGCGATCTATGGCTTTGGTTTCGGCCTGCTCAATCCTGCTCTGATTCTTCAGATCGTCAAGGTGCTGCCCCGCGAGGGCGCTACGCTCGGTCTGTCGTTGCTGGCAGGTTCGCAGAACTTGTTCCAATTCTTCTCGGCTCCCGTGCTTGCCTTCTTGGCTCCTGTGCTTGGAGTTGCTGGCGTGCAGGGCGCGACTGGGCTCCAGTCCGCAAGCCTGAACAACTGGAACGTGGCTTGGATCTTCGCCATCATCTACTTCGTGTTCGTGCTGGTCTTGATCTTGATCGCAAAGGTGAAGGCACCTCAGATGCTCGCTGGCGTCAAAGAGCCTTCAGCGAAGCAGACTGAGACAATGGAAGCCCATGAGGACGACGACGAATCCTAATCGAATATCGTAGAGCTCAGCAGGCCTTCGGGGCTTGCTGAGCTTGCTTCTCATGCTGGTTTGAAAACCAAATCAATACGCAGAGCTTTTTCGGCGAGGGGGAAGTTCTGCGTATTTTTTTACCCATTGATGCAAGTTGCTCATTGAATTGGGAGGTCATAATGGCCTTTATCAGCAATGGAAAGCTCTTTGGCAAGTACAACTATGCTTTCGTCGTGATGGTTTGTTGCTGTCTTGTCCAGGCATTCGGAATGGGGCTCATCCTCAATTGCGGAAGCCTG
>CANOHY010000087.1 GCA_947565915.1 uncultured Eggerthellaceae bacterium
CACCACCTTGCCAAGGTGGGGGTCGCGGGTTCGAACCCCGTTGTCCGCTCCAGAATTCATCGATGAGGGCAGCAATGCCCTCATCTTTTTGTATACGGAAATTGAAAGCTGCGCAGAGGCGCCCAGTCGCTCAGACACACTCGCTGCGCTCGCGAACTCGCTTTGGGACACCTCTGCGCAGCTTATGCATCGCGGGAAGAGGTCGTAGCTTCCAACCCCCGCAGGGAGCAGAGCGACCGAGGAGTGGAAGTGGAGGCCTCTTCCCGCGATATGGAGGCCATTTGGTATAAGACCGTCTGCGGAACTACAGTAAAGATACTCGACGCACTGGCGAAGTATGCTATCATTCCAATGCACTGAATAGCGGCAAGGCATCTGAGGCTTTTCTGCTAAGCTCGGTAGCGTGGCGACGTAGCCAAGTGGTAAGGCAGAGGCCTGCAAAGCCTTTACCCCCGGTTCGAATCCGGGCGTCGCCTCCAAACGTGGGCGTTTAGCTCAGGGGGAGAGCGCTTCCCTGACACGGAAGAGGTCACAAGTTCAAATCTTGTAACGCCCACCACTCAAGCGAACAGGCCAATCGCGCAAAGCGGTTGGCCTGATTTCTTTGTAGGCAATGGTGTGGTAAGGGGCACGGACATTGGGTGCCGGCAAGAAGTCGCGCATGCAGCAGGGATGCCCGAAAGGACGGCAAGCATGGTCCAGGCAAGCGAGTGTGTGGTGTTCTTCGACATCGGCAACACCTTCATGCATCCTAACCCACCGGTTCCTGAAGTGTTCGTGCGTGTGGCGAATCGCTTGGGGCACAACGTGCGCTTGGAAGACGTGGAGCCCTCCATGGCCGAAGTGGATGGCTTCTACCAACGCGAGTACTTGCGCGATGGCGATTTCTGGTGCAGCCATGAGCGCTCTGTGCAGATTTGGCTGGACATGTACACATACATGGCTGATTTCTGTGGGATCAAGGAAGGCGTGCCCGACCTCGTTCAAGCAGTTTACGACGAATACCTGCTTCCTGAGTGCTGGGAGGTGTTCCCAGACGTCGAGCCATGCTTCAAGGAGCTCAAAGCGCAAGGCTATCGCTTGGGCGTGATATCCAATTGGGACGCCACCCTGGAGGGACTCATTCGCGACATGCGGTGGTTGCCTTACTTCGACGTGGTCATCTCGTCTGCCGCTGTGGGAACGCGCAAGCCTCACAAGGCCATATTCGACATAGCGCTCGAGCGCATGGGCGCTCAGGCGCGCAATGCCGTTCATGTTGGCGATTTGGAGGAAGCAGATGGCGATGGGGCGGCCAGCGCGGGAATTCGACCAGTGATAATCGATCGCAAGGATAGGCTTGTCGATTGCCGCTACGAGCGCATTCTCACGTTGGAGGACTTGCCTGGGCTTCTGAAGAGCTCTTAGGTCTCTCTATGGAAGGCAAAGGGGTCAGGGCAAATCGTCCTATTTGACTCAAGCGTCAAATAGGACGATTTGCCCTGACCCCTTTGCCTTCCTCAGTAATAGACAGGTTCTTCTGCGGTTGAGCTCTCAGACGCTTGGTCGCCTTCGGGCTGCGTCGGTGCATCGCCGACCTTCGTCAGCCTCACACCCACGTAGCAGGCATCTTCAGGCAAGCCATTGATGGAATATACATCGTCGAGCGGAAGAGCCGATACGCGCCAGATGCACTGCGAATCGCCTGCAACCAACGTGCCGGTCATGAACGTGTTGCCTGAATCGTCTTCGCCAGATTCAGTTACCGAGTTGCGGTCGAAGCCTTCTTTCTCCATGGCATTCTGGATGGCGGTTTGAGGGTTGCCGGTAACGAAATCAGCATAGCGAACGACGATGCTCGTTGCTCCCGTGCGCTCTACGTTGAGCGTCCAAGAACCTGTGAGAAGGCGCGTGGCATCGGCGGCATTGAGCGCTCCCACGCCATGGGTGAGCAGGTTCGCTATCTCGTCGAGGGTGATGTCCTTAGGTGCACGACGAACCACCAGATTGCCATTCTCGCTGTTCTCGGACGAGTTGAGGAAGGAATCTCCGCTCGCTTGAAGGGTGGAGAGGATCATCTCGTCACCAAGATTGATGAGGTCGGCAACCTTGGGAATGGAGTCGATGGAAGCTGGGCGGCTGATGTTCTCGTTGATGGTTTGCTCTGCCAGTATGGTTGTTCGCAACGTATCGATCACGGTGCCGCGAATGATGAAGAACCCGATCACGATAGCTATGACGACCAATACCGCAACGAAGATCCGTTGCGGTTTCGGCATGTCGGCGGGACGGGCTAGACCCGTGCCATCGAGATAGTCGATGCTTCCATCCGTTCGCGTGTAGCCGCGCTTGCCGTTATAGAACAAATGGTCGACAAGCTTGTGGAAATCAGCCATAATGATGCTCCTATTGCTAGCTATGAGAAGGAATTATAGCATTGCGCGCGGGTGGCTTATCGAGCCTGCATAGAGCCCGCTCAACAGTGCATTTTGCCTAAGATCGAGGGGAAACGGTGGATTTCTCGATATTCGCAACGCCCGAGGCGTGGATCTCGCTCGTTACACTACTGTTCTTAGAAATTATCCTTGGCGTAGACAACATCGTCTTCATATCGATCACGACCGATCGCCTGCCACCGGAGAAGCGCCATATCGGACGCAAGCTCGGGCTTGCCGGGGCGCTTGTCATGCGCATCCTGTTCCTTTCGCTCGCATCGTTTCTCGTTCACATATCGCAACCGCTCTTCTCCATAGATCTGGGGTCTTGGCAGCATGCGGTGTCGGTGCGCGATATCATACTATTCGCTGGTGGAGCTTATCTTATCTACAAGGGCATCGCCGAGCTGCGTTCCATGCTGGCATTGACAGAGCTCAAAGAGCTGCACGAAGAGGAAAGCGGCTCGCTTCATTTCATCGGGCTTGGTCAGGCAGTTGGCACCATCATGGTGATGGATGTTGTGTTCTCCATCGACTCCGTCATCACGGCTGTGGGTCTTGCGGACC
>CANOHY010000088.1 GCA_947565915.1 uncultured Eggerthellaceae bacterium
CTTCAGCAACTTTATCACCACGAACTATGATGATTGCTTCGAGCGGGCGCGGGATGGCTGGGTGGAGCGAAAAATCGGACCAGCCGGATATCGAAATATCCTCAACCCCGTCGGAACGGTTGATGGAAGACCTCTTTATCATGCGCACGGGCGGCATAAGTGGTCTCGGACGATATGCGTCAGTTACGAGCATTACATGTCGCTCATAGGGAAAATTCAAAGCGAGCTGCGCAAGGGGCTACCTGCCGTGGAGCGCAAAGACGTCTCAAGCTATCAAGATGTTTCAGACGTCGATCTTTTAGAGGGGTACCTGAGGTGTTGCAACGCTGAGGATTGCATCTGGCCGACCCTTCTTTTTACTTCTGATGTCCACATTGTTGGACTAGGGCTTAGCTTTTCGGAAATCGACCTATGGTGGTTGCTGTCAATGCGGGCAGCCTACTTTGCTCCTAAGAAGCAAAGGCGTTCGCTCGAGAACAGTATTCTCTATTACGACGTTGATATCGGTGGCGCCGAAGCGAAAGCCGCCGATCGGGCTAAGCGTTATATGCTCGGCAATTTAGGGGTCGAGGTTGTGACGGTTAGTGCCGAGGATTACAAGGAAGGTTATAAGACAATTTGCTCTATGATTGAAGCTCGCATCGGATAAGGACAAGCAGCCCTTGCTGGCTGTTCCCTGCAAGGTTCTTGGTGGGAACTTCTCTCTCGAAAGCGTGTTGTGTCGCTGGCGTTCTCTTGAAGCGATGAAGCGCAGGTGGGTTCGGGATCCGTGGTTCTCGGTGCTGCGCCTACGCCTTAGCCCTCCTGCGCAATGCTCGTAAGCGTTATGCGAACGCTAGGTGCTTTCCCTCGGCTGCGCATTGGCCAAGGTAAAGATTCATTATGGTTTGGTATGGCACGCCCGTGCGTCGTGACTCCTCCTTAAAGTAGTCCACGGTGTCGCCGTCGATATTGATGGTTATGCGTCGGCGAACCCTGCCGGCGTAGGGGTTCGGGGTGCTCTCCGAGAAATCGATCTCGGCGGGCATGCTGGCAGCCTCCCTCGCGTTACTCATTTCGATACCTCCAATACTGCTGTTCCTCGGTTCTTGTGGATTTTCTTGCCGAGATTATCCTGATCGTTGAGCCGCCGCATCTTTCGCAATGGCAGACCGTAAGCACCCGGGATTCAAGATCCAACCCTATTAGGAAGAATCTTTCTTCGTAGTCCGAATGCCTCGTGTCCGGCAAGACGCGGGCATGTGGGTCGGAGAACGCGTCGGCGGCGGACTCGAAGCTCACGCCGTGCTTCTTGACGTTGGCAGCCGCCTTGCGGTCGTCCCATTCGAAGTCTATGTATCTACAAGTGTCCATCATATGCTGATTATACATATCCTATACGTATAATGCAACGGAATCGAATCGCATAGAAATTGGACGAGGCATGGGGGACAGGGCTTGCGAGCTCGTTGGCGGCGTGAGCGCGGGCTCATGCCGGTGGCTTTCGGACTACGCGATCGCCGGTTTGATCCGGCAATTCAGCGATGGTGGACAATCCCGGTTTCGTTGTGTTCGGCGCCCTTCGGCTCTCGGGTTGCGATGACAGGCGGGGCGCCGCTAAATACGATCGAAGCGCGGGGGGGTTGCCGCAGGGGATGCACCCCGCGATTGCGGCTTAGGCTTAAGCCCCCATCTCACGGCGACCGCTGGCTGCCGGCACTGCTTTCCTTTCTGCAACCGTTTGCCTGGGTGGGGGACCGCTCGCCATAGGTTCTGCATATTTCTGATCTGGGGGCGGCGAAAACGTTGGGACGGCGCCCCACCAATCCGAACTATCACGAACGAACGTATGATTCCAGCATGCGCTGCTCCATATCTTGGGGGTGCGTTTCCCTGGCAACCACTATATGGGCTTCGTATTGGTGAGTGCTTTTGTCCACAAACAGCGAACATTCGTTTTTACCAGCAGAAACGCTCGCCGCAGATTTACGTATGGCGGTGGTAACAGGGGGGGTAAAAGTGGGATAAAGTGTAGCGAAGTGGGGCAAAATGGTGTACTATTCCAGCCATCGGAAGAACCGTGGGATCACTAGCAGGGAAGGCTCAAGCGATGGAAGGCGAAACCGCGTGGCATATCGACCTCATGGGGTCGTACAGCCATAAGGTGGATGCCAAGGGTCGCCTTGCGCTCCCGTCTCAGTTCCGCAAGGTGCTTCCGACCGACCTTGTGGTAACCGTTGACATGAAGGATCAGGCGCTGCGCGTGTTCGACCAGGAGGACTTCAACCGTTGGGTGGACAAGTTCTTCGTCGACCGCTTCGGGAAGTACGATTCCTCCAGCAGCCAGCACGAGGCTCTCAAGCGCAAGCTGAAGTCTCGCAGCATGCCGGTGACCATCGACTCCGCCGGGCGAATCGGCCTTTCGAAGGCCCAGCGCGAGAAGGTGGGCATCGACGCCGACGTGGTCATCGTGGGCAACACCGGTTACTTCGAGATCTGGGATGCGGCCTCCTTCGAGCAGGCGGACGACGAGATCGATCTCGCGTCCTTCATGCAGTAGGCTGCCGCGCGAACCGTGACAAGCGAATACCGGCACATACCCGTCCTGCTCCCCGAGTGCCTCGA
>CANOHY010000089.1 GCA_947565915.1 uncultured Eggerthellaceae bacterium
ACCATCGTCAAGGAAATGTCCGAAAGTCTCGCCCTGGAACTAGCCGCCAAACATTCTTGGACCCTATCTGCATGGGGCGGCACGAATGATGCACCATGCGGGCTATAAGGCGTACCACCTATCCAAACCTGCTCATTACGCAAACCCAAAGCTTCATTCGTATCACGCATGAGCGCATCATGAATAGCACAGATAGAGGCTACATCGATTTTGCCAGCTTGTTCGAGAGCTTCTCGCATTGCAACAACATTGCCCGCAATAAGCAATGCATTATCAGGCGCTTTATCAGAAAGCTCCGCAAGTGCCACATTACGCACGCTGGATGTTAATCGCTCGATTTGCGAGCTCGATGACGATTCGCTTCGCAGCAAAAGCGCCGGAAGCGAATACTCTCGCGTCGCTTGCGCTTGATCAAAGCGAGCAACGGAAGCTTCTACAGAGGCAAGATGTTGCGCCAATGAGGCAGACACCTCAACGGGCAGCGTGGCTATGCTTGCCGGAATTGCCGCATCATAAGTCGGAAGAATCTTGCGTCTACGGCTCTTTGGAATGAACTCCGATTCATCCAAGCTGCGTTCCCAGGCATATGTCTCATATGAAATGCTCGGCCACACCGCAGTCCCATTTCGCTTCCGTTATCAACTTGCTTACGGAAGTGAATTTTAATTCGCTTCCGTTATTTCTGCAAAAGCAGAAGGGCAACACGACCACTTATCGCCAATAGGCTTTGATTGCATTTTCTCAAAACCACCATCGATAAGGTCATTTGCCACCCTTATACTGACCACCCTTACACTGGTATAAATTCCTATTGAGTAATCTTACTCAATACACTGAGTGTTTTTGCTCAATAGTGGAGACTCCTTACACCTTCCTATTACGAGAAATGCAACCATTTTGATTAGCTCGTAATGAAAGAACGTGGCCCGAATGCCATCTCTTGGCATTCGGGCCACACAAGGAGGGTGAAGGTGGCGCTCGGTAAGACTAATCTTTAATCTACGCAGAAGGTTGGCCAGGAGCGCCGGGGACGCCAGGTGCCTTGGGCGCACTCGGCGCAGCAGGGGCGCCAGGCGCAGCAGGAGCACCGGGAGCTGCTGGGGCACCGGGAGCGCCGGGTGCTGTAGGGGCACCAGGGGCCGCAGATTTTGAGAGGCTTTGCCCACAGCTCTTGCATACGGGATCAAATGGCCCGCAATCAGCGCCGCAATGCGGACACTTGGCTGCTTCCATAGCTACATCTGACGGTCTAAAGCACATTTTGAAACTCCATTCTCTATACCCTTTTTCTCACAACAAGCTCGCACTCGAAGCCCACACTCAAAACTTAAGCTCCAAGCCTGTGCTTGCCGCAATTCGCCTTGATTGCTGCCTGGCCTAGCCGCAGCTTCTATGCCACCGGATGCGCCTTTGCCCACTCGGTGCCGTAGCGCACAATCTCTTCCTCGAGCATGTCCTCGTTGCGCTTGTGCAGCAGCCCCGCAGGCCCTGCTGGGAAGAACTTGCCTGCTGGGCAGTACGTGTCGATGCAGCGCTTCACCTCGGCAGCCACATCTTCGGCCGTCGTGGTCTCGCTATCGATAGCCGGGCCGTTGATGCCGCCAATCATCGAGAGCTGCCCACCTGTGCGCTCCTGGATGGCCACGATGTCGTTCTCGGGGATCACGCCTTGCCAGATGTCGATGCCGATCTCCATCATGTCCTCCACGATGGGTTCGCAGATGCAATCGGCATGATGCACGTAGAGCATGCCGCATTCATGGATGGTGTCTGCGATCTCCTTTTGAAGCGGCTTGATAATCTCGCGCCAAGTATCGGGCGGCAAGAACAGGTTTTGCTTGGAACCCCAGTCGTCCTGATAGAAGATCACTTCTGGCTTCAGATGATAAGCAGCGGCCTTGATGTTCTCCTTCTTGTAGTCCGCAATGGCGGAAAGCATCTCGTACATTGCGTCGGGTTCTTCCAGATACGCGCAGAAGGCATCCTCCATGCCCATCAGGAAATGCGAACGCTCGAAGAGACCTTGCGCATTGAAGTACTCGACGAATTTCTGGCTGCGGTCGGTCGCATCGGCTTGCTCCTTAGCCTTAGTCCAGTCGAGGTCCTTCACTGATGGAATGGTGAGTTGCTCCTTCCATTTGGTGATGTCCTTCACCACAGCGTTCTCTTTGGTAATCACGGGATGCTTGCCGGGTGCATCGGGCAACCACACGCACGTAGTTCCCCAACCGTCCTTGTGCTCTTGACCATCGCGCGGAACGCTATCGCGCGCCCAGATTGGGTCCCTGATCACGGTAACCGCCGTTTGGAAGCTTCCGTAATAGTCAGGTTGTCGCCCTTCGTAGATAGCTTGCATGTTCTCGCGCGGGGTCATATCCATTGAAGCCTCCCTCATCTCAGTCGAATTTCTTCAAGTGGGAACGCGTCCGAATCCGCGCTGGAATCACTTAGATCCCAACGCCCGCAGACGCACTTCGCACATTGTTGAAATTAGACAAAAGCGACGCCGCCTTCATCGGACGATGTTGCCTATTTCGGTGCTAAACCTCTAGGGAACGCTCTAAG